>NZ_JBVVQS010000102.1:249447-496978 GCF_055811575.1 Mesorhizobium sp. WSM4815
CTCTGATCCACCTCGTCGAAAACGAAGGGGCTTGAGACATGATCATCACCCGCAGAGACGTCCTTGCCGCGACGAGTGCTTTCGCTGCCGTGGTTTCAGCAGGCCAGGTTGGCGCAGCTTCTGTCCAAGGAAGGAATGAGACAATGAAGATCACCCGAGTTGGATCACAGCCGTCCGGCCCCGGGCCAGCGATCGCCAATGCCATTTTCCACGCTACCGGAAAGCGCGTCCGCGAACTGCCGATCACGCCGGATAAGCTGCTCTGATCCACCTCGTCGAAAACGAAGGGGCTTGAGACATGATCATCACCCGCAGAGACGTCCTTGCCGCGACGAGTACTTTCGCCGCCGTGGCTGCAGCAGGCCAGGTTGGCGCAGCTTCTGTCCAAGGAAGGAATGAGACAATGAAGATCACGCGAGTTGGATCACAGCCGTCCGGCCCCGGGCCGGCCGATTACTTTACCGGGACCGTGCGCATCGATCCGCTCTTCCAGGCGCCCGAGCCGGCGCGCGTCGGTGGCGCCAGCGTCACGTTCGAGCCTGGCGCCCGCACCGCCTGGCACACGCACCCACTCGGCCAGACGCTGATCGTCACGGCCGGTCTCGGCCGGGTCCAGCGCGAAGGCGCGCCAGTAGAAGAAATCCGGCCAGGTGACGTCGTCTGGATTCCGCCTGGCGTGAAGCATTGGCACGGCGCGTCTGCGACCACGGCGATGACCCATCTCGCTATCCAGGAATCGCTTGATGGCAGGCCGGTCGAATGGCTGGAGAAAGTCAGCGACGAACAATACCGCAGCTGAACGCTGGCGGCACCCGGCGTCAGCACCTCTCTCCCTTCTCCCCTTGTGGGAGAAGGTGGCCGAGCGAAGCTCGGTCGGATGAGGGGTGTTCCAGCTTGGCACCGCCGCACTCCGTCCAACACCCCTCAACCGTCTTGGCGCTGCGCGCCAATCCACCTTCTCCCACAAGGGGAGAAGGGAAGATCACGCCTCGAGCCAGACCTATCGTGTCGGCATCGATCCACGCAATGAACGCTTGACCTCAAGTTAACTTGAGCTTGTAGCATTGGCTTGCACGGATGGAAGGAGCATCGGTAATGCTGACGAATATGGATTTCCACGGTCTTCGCGTAGCGGTCACGGGTGGCACGTCCGGCCTCGGGCTGGCGCTTGTGCGGCAGCTCGCCGCGCAGGGTGCGAGCGTCGCCTTCGTCGCACGCACTGCCGCAAACGTCGAGCGCATCGCTGACGAGACGGGCGCACACGGCATTGTCGGCGACCTCGGCAAGAAGCACGACATCTACCCGATCGCGTTGCAGGTCACCGCCAGCCTCGGCGGGCTCGACGTCCTTATCAACAATGCATCGAGCCTCGGGCCGGTGCCTCTTGCGCTGCTCGCCGACACCGAGTGCGAGGATCTGGAAAAAGCGCTTGCGGTCAATCTCGTCGGCGCGTTTCGCCTGACCAAAGCGCTGTTCGGTGCGCTTGCCACGTCGGCGCGCGAGGGCCGTGGCGCGCTGGTGATCAACATCTCCAGCGACGCGGCGGTGAACGCCTATCCTGGCTGGGGCGCGTATGGCGCGAGCAAGGCCGCTCTTGCCCATCTGACGGCGATCTGGGACGAGGAGGCGAAAGACGATGGCCTAAGGTTCCTCGCGCTCGACCCCGGCGATATGGACACCCCGCTGCACGCGCTGGCGCTTCCTGATGCCGATCCGGCCACCTTGAAGCACCCCGATCTGGCAGCTGCCGAGATCATTGAAAAGCTGCTTGACGCGTTGCCGGCTGGCGCAGCGCCCCGCGCCGTGGCACGTGGATGATTGCCGCCGACCATCCGGATCGGCGCTCCGCCAGGCTGTTGGTCGTCATGGCGGACGGCGCGATGACCGACCTGCCGCGCGCTGACCTCGCGAAGCTGTTCGAGCCCGACGACCTGGTCGTCGCCAATGACGCCGCGACCTTGCCTGCCAGCTTGCACGGCACGCATGTCCCCAGCAGTGAAGCGATCGAGATCCGCCTGGCGGGCTGGCTGTCACTTGCCGATCCAACGCGTTTCGTGGCGATTGCCTTCGGCGCGGGCGATCACCGCACGCGCACCGAAGATCGGCTGCCTGCGCCTCCACTGTCACCGGGCAATCGCCTCCGGCTCGGCCCGCTTGAAGCCGTTGTGGAGCGCCTTCTCGACCATACCCGCCTTCTCGAGCTGCGCTTCTTGGGCAACCGCGCAGCTGTGCTTGCAGGACTGGCGCAGCACGGCCGGCCGATCCAATACGCGCATGTTCCCGAGCCGTTGGCACTTTGGGATGTTTGGACGAAGATTGCCGCCCGGCCGATCGCGTTCGAGGCGCCATCGGCAGGCTTTGCGCTCGACTGGCGCACACTTCAAAGCTGGCGGCGGCATGATGTCGGCTTCGCAACACTCACGCATGCCGCGGGCATTTCCTCCACCGGGGATCACGCGCTCGACTCGCGCCTTCCCTTCGACGAGCCATACCGCATCCCCGAGCACACCGCCGCGCAGGTCGCGCGGGCAAAGCTGCGCGGCAGCCGCATCATCGCGGTCGGCACGAGCGTGGTGCGCGCGCTTGAGGCGGCCGCCAATCCCGATGGCAGCGTGCGTGCAGGAAATGGCATTGCGACGGGCCGCGTCGCGCGGGACACGCCGCTTCGCGTGGTCGATGCGATTCTCACAGGCGTCCACCAGCCGGGCGAAAGCCATTTCGAGCTCCTGCGCGCCTTTGCCGACGATGCTCGGCTCGCCGAGGCCTCCGCAGCCTTCGCCGCGCACCGATACCGCGCGCATGAATTCGGCGATTCCATGCTGCTCAATCGGCAACCGCTGGATTGATTCGCTGAACTGAACCGTGGGCGAGACGCAGCCTCTACTCTATAGGCGATCCGAAAACATGGTTTTCCAGGGCTTCCGGAAAACCATGTTTTAACAGGTAATTGATTTAGAATAACTATTTTGACTTAGTAGCTACGAATCGAGGGTCAGGAGTTCGCATCTCTTCGGGCGCGCCAATCGGCAGTACATTCCAAAATCGTGTCGCGACGTTGAGTTCTGACCCAACGGCGACTTTTGTCTGGACCGTCGGTAGGTCTCGTCAGGGTGGAAACCGGAGTACGGCGCGAACCTAACAGAGAGCTGCTGTTCACTGCTGCTCTACGCTCAGTCCTCGGACAAGCCGGCCAGAGAACTGTCCTTCCAGAAGCGACGCGGGATCAAGGGACGTCGCCTGGCCGGACGTGACGCGCAGGAGAGGGCATCTTTGCAACCGCGACGATCACTCCGGCACGCCGGAGATGCCCAGCGCCTCGACGTAACTCTCGGCGAATACCTTGTCTCGCCACGGGTTGATCTGTCTCTGCAGGGTGAGCGTGTAGGTCGGGAACGCCTCCATCAGCCGCCGCGCCGCCGCCTGCGCCTCATCCAGCCGGTTGAGTTTGACCAGCGCCATGATCACCACCCGGTGCGAGGAGCCGTAGTTCGGCATCTCGTGCAGCGCGCGCTCTCCCCATGCCAGCGCTTCTTCGTAGCGCTCGAGCATCAGGTAGCTCATCCCGATGCCGGAGAGCGCGATGCCCTTCTCGGGGTCGACCGGGCTCAGCCGCATTGCCCTGTGAAAGTGCTCGATCGCGACGAGCGGGCGGCTGGAATGTGCGTTCACCCAGCCGCTGCCCGTATGGCCTTGCGCCGAATTGGGGTTGAGTAGCAGGGATCGTTCGATCGTGCCCAGCGCCATCTCGTAGTCCTTCGCGCTGTAGGCGATCACCTGCGCGGCGAAGCGTAGGCTCGTGGGGTCGTCGCGCGCTTCAGCCAATACCTCGCGCGCCATGCGCGCGGCGACTCGGATATCGTCGGGCTCGTGCCAGCACTGGCTTACGGATAGGCTGCGGATATAGGCGCCGAGTGCCTTCGCCAAGTTGAAGCTGGGGTCGATGCTGAGCGCCTCGTTGGTGAGCCGGCGCACGTCGGCAAAGCCTTCGCGCGTCATGCTGTAGAAGCGCGGCAGCGCGCGAAGGTAGAGGTCGTAGGCGCTGATGTAGTCGGTCGGCTTCATGCGCGCCTGCTTGATCTCCTGCAGCAGGATGCTCGGCTCGACGGCGCCGACGACGCTCTCGGTCACCTTGTCCTGCAGGTCGAAGATGTCGCTCACGTCGCCCTCGAAGCGGTCGGCCCAGACATGGTGTCCGCTGATCGCGTCCACCAACTGCCCACTGATGCGCACCCGCGATCCTGCTCTGCGGATGCTGCCTTCGAGCACGTAGCGAACGCCCAGCTCGCGCCCGACCTGGCGCAGGTCCACCGCCCGGCCCTTGTAGGTGAAGGACGAGTTGCGGGCGATCACGAAGAAGGAGTTCACCCGGCTCAATCCCGTGATGATGTCCTCCACCAGCCCGTCGGCGAAGTATTCCTGGTCGGGGTCGCCGCTCATGTTGGTGAAAGGCAGAACCGGATCGAGGGTTTGTCGGGCAGGGGAGGCAGTGCAGCCGCCGAGGCGCTGGCGTCGGTCTCGACGCGGTAGGCGCGCACAGGCCGCTCGATGTTCTTGAGACGCAGGTCGCCGAGCGGCGTGAAGCCGCAGTCGAGCTTGCCCTGAAGGTGGTCGTAGGCGGTGCCCGAGACGACCACGGTGCCGGGGTCCGCGATGCTTTCGAGGCGGGCGGCGATGTTGACCCCGTCGCCGTAGAGGTCGCCGTCCTCCTCGCAGACCACGTCGCCGAGATTGACGCCGATGCGGAAGCGAATCCGCTCTTCCTCGGGCGTCTCCGCCTCGTGTTCTGCCAGGGCCTGCTGGATCGCCATCGCCGAGGTCACCGCGTAAACGACGCTCGCGAACTCGCACAGCATGCCGTCGCCGGTGAGCTTGACGATCCGACCCTGGTGCTCGGAGACCAGCGGTTCGAGGAGGTCCTTGCGGTAGATCTTCAGCCGCTCGAGCGTGCCGCGCTGGTCGCGCTCCGTCAGGCGCGAATAGCCGACCACGTCGCAAGCCAGGATCGCTGCGAGGCGGCGCTGCGTGGTTATTGCACCGCTCAGCCAAGCGCCAGCACGCGGGCCGCCCCGCGTCCATGTCCTGCTAACTTCCGGACGCCCTACGTGCATGGTATCCATCTCTCCCAGTCGCCGCCGATACAGAACGGAGAACGCAGCTGACCTTGCCTTCACGAGACTTCGCTATCCCGCTTGCGAGGCGTGGAGCGTTCCAGTCGCCGCGCTAACAGCCAACCGACGACCCGCCCACGCAGTCTCTGGGGACGCTGACCACTCCCAGAAGGCCGGAGATATTTCCTGCTCTGTGTAACCGGTTGACGCCACCGTGGCGGGTGCTTTGTCACCGCGATGTAACAGCGAGATGCCCTACCAACGCCCGCATCACACCAGACGTTCGCGCTTAGAGGTGCTGAGGTCGGCAAGTGGCGCAAAGCCGATCCTCCGCTCCGAGAAGTGATCTTAGTTAGAAATCAATGGGCGCAGCAATGACATAGCGGTGCGCAGTTTCATCCTCTCCGACGCGCCATTTGCAGCCGATAGTCGGTGACCGCAAACGGCAGCACATTTTTTTGTTTCTGGCAGATCAGCGGCGATCGGCGGATGGGAAAGCGCCAGACATTTCCATGGCTGTCACAATCCTGTTCCGCCGTCGCAACGCCTGGTGATGTCTGATGGATCCACCCTTTGCTCAACTCACCCGCAAAGCGAGCTTGCCGACGTAGTGGGTGGCAAGCGCTCGGTGCGCATCGACAACCCTGTCGAACGGGAATGTACGGGCGACATGGACGTCGAACGGGCCAGAGTCGATCAGGCGGTTAAGCTTGTCGGTCGCGGCCCGGCTGCGTGCGCCGTTGTAGCGAATGAGCTCCACGCCGGGCCGGACTTTTGGGTCGGGCATCGCGCCGTGCGGGCAGGCGACCCGACCGCCGTCGCGCACTGACGTCAGCGCGCGGTCGGCCGCCTCACCGCCTACGGTGACAAGGGCAGCGTCGAGGCCGCCGGCGGCGAACTCACGAGCGGCCGCCACCACGTCGTCCTTGCGCCCGTTGACGACGGCATCGGCGCCCAGCCGCTTTGATAGCGCCACGCCGTCATCGCCCGAAGCCACCGCCAATACGCGGGCGCCCAATCGTTTTGCGAGTTGGATGGCCATGTGCCCGATACCGCCGCTGGCGCCAAAAATCATTATTGTATCACCCTGCTTTAGGCCGATCTGTTCCAGGCCGCTGAGCGCGGTCAACGCATCCCAGCCCATGACGCCGGCTTGCTCGATCGTGAGCTTGGCGGGGATGAGCGAGACATTGTCCGCATCCGTTACTGCGTAGGTGGCATAGGTTCCACCCTTGGGAAGTGGCATGGATGCAGCGTACACCCGGTCGCCTTCCCTAAAGCGGCTAACCTGGCTGCCAACGGCGACGACTGCGCCCGCGCAGTCCCAGCCAAGCACATAGGGGAACGTCGACGGCATTCCGAAAGCCCCGTCGTAGCCACCCTCACGCTCGAGCGCGTCCCACGAGGCCACGCCCGCCACTTCGACGCGGATTAGCACATCGCTCGGCCCGACGTCGGGCACTGGCACGGCTCGCGCAGTAACCAACTCGGCTCCACCGAACCGGTCGATGGCGGCGGCCTGCATTGTATCCGGTTTTGCATTCCTCATGCTTTTTCTCCTAAAAATACTGTTGGTCATGAAACCGCCACCGCTTCCAGCGGTCGTCAATCGAGCCTCGCCGACGTGATTTGTTGTTTCGCGCCGGCGAAGCAGTTCGCTTTTCAGAGGCGTCCCATGATTGGTTGATGATGAAGGCTTGGATCGCCTTCCTGTCCCTTTTGCTGTCCTGTCCCGGACGGTCGTGCGATATTCCGCTTCAAGCAGCGCGCGGGCGAGCGCCTATCCCATACGTCCAGTGTCCAGGCACCGATTGCAGGCATCATTCCGACATCCATATTTTGATTGGCGCAACGCTCGGCTCGCTTGTCGTCCGAGGGAGAGCTATGATTTGGGAAGCGCGACACCAATACGCACGGATGCGTAAGTGGTTACCTGCCGGTAAGGAGGGCAAGGTGAACAAACCCACCGAGAATGGTTTTGCAACCGCGATAAAGATGGTCTCCGGCAAGTGGAAGCTGGACATCATCTGCGAACTCGGCGCGACACCACGCAGGTTCGGCCGGCTGCGGCAGTCAATTCCGGCGATCAGCGAAAAGATGCTGACGCAGCAGCTGCGAGAACTCGAGGCAGACGGGCTTGTGAACCGAAAAGTCCATCCGGGTACTCCGGCGAAGGTCGTCTATTCGTTGACGGAAAGCGGATCGACGCTCTGTGCCGGGGCAGAGGGCTTATGCCGCTGGGGTGAACAGTTCCATTGCTCGGGTCAGCCGGAATGATCGCGGCGATGAAGCGACTGCGGTTCGCACTTTCACGTCGCTGACGATATACCCGACGAGACTTTCCAACGGTCGATGACGAGGATATCGTCGACGAACTGTCGAACCAGCGCCTTGTTGGCCGTCCTCCAGTTTGACAGTGGGGTGCCGGATGCGCGGGGTTTTGCTGTTCATTCTGTTGGTGCTTGCACCGATTGCATCGCATGCCGCCGCCATCCACGACGCCGCGAAAACGGGCGATGTCGCGGCGATTGCGGCAGCGCTCGACGCAGGCGCCGATGTCGATGAGAGCGATGGGCAAGCCACACCACTCTATCTTGCGGTCAGGGGCGGGCATTTTGCGGCGGCAAAACTGCTCATCGAACGCGGTGCCGACGTCAACGCCGCCCCGACGCCGGGTTTGGGTCCTGCCCTCATGCCGGCTCTGGCAAAACGCCGGATCGATTTGATCAATCTGTTGCTGGAGAGGGGCGCAAATCCAAATTCGCAGCGCAACCGCGAAAACGCCCTTCACATCGCCGCCAGAGTCCGGTTGCCTCGATTGCGTGAAGGCACTGGTTGAGGCCGGCGCGGATGTGAATGCGAAGACAAAGGACGGCAAGACACCGCTCCATCTGGCGAAATTCAAGGGGCAACGCGAAGTGGCTGATTATCTCATCGCGCACGGCGTCATCTTGCCAACGCCAGCCCCGATCGCGAAGAAGTTGGCTGCCGCCGACGTGGAGAAAGGCCGAGCCTCCTTCTCCCGCCTCTGTGCCTACTCCCACAATGCCGTGCCGGACGAAGGGGGCAATCAGGGACCGACTTTGTGGAACGTCGTCGGTCGCGACAAAGCATCTGTGGCCAAGAGGCGTTACTCTGACGCCTTGCTGGCATGGCAGGGTGTCTGGACATATGAGGACCTGAACAAATTTCTGCTTGAGCCCATGCTCACGACGCCGGGCGTTTACATGGAAGTGCCGGGTGCTCCGGACGAGACTGAAAGAACAAACATAATTGCCTACTTGCGCACACTCAGTGACAAGCCAATCCCGCTACCCTGAGCCCTCGCGCCCAGGAGTGGCGCGGCCGGGTTGCGCCGAAGCCGATGAGCGCTCGAATTCTGCATGGAGGTCACTTCGCTTCCCCTTGACCAATGACCGGTTGGTCCGATCTTGGCTGGGGCGGCGAGGGCAGTTTATGGGGCGCAAGTCGGACCGCTCCGAGCGGTGATCTCAGAAAGGCGCAGCAACAATGTACGAGACCCCAGTTTCATCCTGTCCGGCGCGCCAAGCCACACTTTGGGCTGGACTGCAGTGCACGCTCCGCATGCCGTTGAGTTCACCTCGACTTGGCTTTGAGTTGCGCTATCTAGCCAAAAATGGAGGCAGCCATGCGTATGAAGTTCCTACTGGTGACATCAGCGACGATGATGGCGACAGTCGTTGCCCATGCCGGCAGCCAGTCCTCGAACACCAGCTCGAATAGCTCGTCGAACAACGGCGTTGTGCGTGAGCGGATTGTCGAGACCTACTGTGAAGATGACTATTGTGAGACCTACGTCAAACGCAGGGTTTACCAGGAGGACCGATCCTCCCGTCGTTACAAGGACTATGATCGTCGCCGCTATCGCGACCGCTACACCGATGAAGACGACGAGGACTAAGGAAGAAGCCGGGCCGCTGACGCATGCCAAGGCCCGATCTTGGCATCGGATCGGCGGCCCAGCTTCTCGCATCGTTCCGAAATTTTTGGCCACCCAGGACGAGGATGACGGTCATCGGCTTCGCGACCTTGCGGCGACGAGGATCATCGTCGCCAGAAGGGCTTGGCGATCTCTGCCTCGACCTGCCGTCTCGTCAGACCGATGTCGTCGATCAAATGGGGATTGTCCTTCGCCATTTGCTCAAGTTCCCAGCGAAAGCGTTTCCGGTCGTCCCACGCCGCGATAATGCTTCTCAGGGTCGCCAGGCTGTGTTGCCGACGCAATATTCCCGCCGGCTCCACCGGCGTTCCCCCTGCCTGATGCGGGGCCGATGCAAGAGTATCGTTCATAGCAACCTCCATAGGTTTGAGGTCCAGGGACCTTTGACCTGAAAGAGGCTGAATTCTGCAGGATACGAACAGTGTCGTAATTAAGCTCTGCCAAATAGTTCTCAAAACTTCCAAACGGGCTATAGATACGCCGCATGCAGGGATCGCGCTTCGCCTTTGGTCCGTTCGTGCTTGATCCCGGTGCGGGAACGCTGCTTCGCAACGATGTCCCCGTTGCCGTAGGCTACCGCGGGCTAAAGCTGCTTGCGGCGCTCGTTGGACGAGCCGGTGAAATCTTGAGCAAAGCCGAGTTGATGGATGCGGCGTGGCCGGGCACGGCCGTCGAGGAAGGCAACCTCACCGTACAGATCGCGCTGCTGCGAAAGCTGCTTGGCCCGGCTGCAGATGGCGGTAATGGGGGCGGCGAATGGATCGCCACGGTTCCGCGCGTCGGCTACCGCTTCACGGGGCCCGTCGAACAGCTCGGCGCGAAGCGAAAACCTTTGCCGCTGCCCGGCAAGCCATCGATAGCGGTGCTGCCCTTCGTCAATGTCAGCAACGATCCCGAGCAGGAATCCTTCGCGGATGGCTTGACCGAAGACCTGATCACCGACCTGTCCAGGATCTCCGGGCTGTTCGTCATCGCACGCAACTCGGCCTTCGCCTACAAGGGAAAGGCGATGGACGTGCGCGATATCGCGCAGGATCTCGGCGTGCGCTACCTGCTGGAGGGGAGCGCACGACGTGCTGCGGGGCGCGTGCGCATCAACGCCCAGCTGGTCGACGCAGTGAGCGGCGACCATCTATGGGCGGAGCGCTTCGATCGCAGCCTTGAAGACATATTTGCCGTTCAGGACGAGGTCACCGGCAAGATCGTCGAGGCGTTGCTCGGCAGGCTGCGCGCACCGCCGCCGCGCAACCGGCCCAAAAGTCTTGAGGCCTACGATCTCTGCGTGCGGGCGCGCAAGCTGATGGATGACACGCCGCAGACGGCGCGCGAAGCGCATCTGATGCTCACCCGCGCGGTTTCGCTCGATCCGGAATATGCTGAGGCCTATCGCTGGATTGCCATGAACCACTGGATGGGATGGGTGCATTCCGGCGGACCTACCGAAACGTCCCGTAGCGTTGCGTTGGAACTGGCGCGCAAAGCCGTGGCGATCGACCCGAACGATGCCGGCTGCCGTTGGGTTTTGGCTTACCTGCTTGCCTATGAGCGCAGCTTCGCCGAGGCGGATGCGGAATTCGCCAGGGCGATCGAGCTCGACCCGAACGAGGCCGATGCCTGGGCGGCATTGTCCGACATCGCGGTCCTGGCCGGTCGGGTCGAGGAAGGCCTTGAGCACATTCGCAAAGCGTTCCGGCTGAACCCGTTTCCGGCAAGTTGGTACGATCTGACGCTCGGCCAAGCGCAATATGCGGCCGGCCAATACGAGGCCGCTGTCGAAACACTGCGCAGCGACGAGACGTATCGTACAAGCTCACGCCGCTTCCTGGCGGCAAGCCTTGCCCAGCTGGGCCGGCTCGACGAGGCGCGCGCAGAGGCCGAACTGTTCCTCGTCGGCAACCCGCATTTCACCACGCGCCACTGGGCCGCGACGGAGCCATTCCGCGACGCTGCGACGCTCGAGCATTTCGTCGACGGCTTCCGCAAGGCCGGTCTTCCGGAGTGAGGCGCCGGCCTCTCAAACGCCTTCGCACCGTTCGTGCGACCTATTCCTCAAAGCGACTCGTGGCGTCACGATCGCGCTCGTACCGTCTGGTCAGCGGAAACGGCGGCAACCAGGACTCGCGACGGATGATCCAGCTTTCGTAGGTTGGCATCAGTTGGTCAGGGGAGTCCAGGGATCCCAGGTTCACTTCGATTTCGTCTGCGGTGCGTCCGAAAATTGTCGAGCCGCAGCGGGGGCAGAAAAACCGCCCGGCGTAGTCGCGCGTTTCGCCTTCGATCGTCACCGCATCCTGGGGGAACACCGCGGAAGCGTGAAAAAGGGCGCCATGATGCTTGCGGCAGTCGAGACAATGACAAATACCGACCCGGTACGGGAGTCCCGACGCCACAATCCGGACGTTGCCGCACAGGCAACCGCCAGTGAATCGGTCCATGCTGCGTCTCCTCCAAAATCAAGCGGTCGCAATGGCTACAACGAACGGCACCGTCATTGCAATTGCCCCGTGCGGGGCCGTCTGCGGGACGCATCGACTTCCGCAGTGGGCGATAGCTGGCTCGCTTGCTGCAGCCGCATGCCATCTGGACAGTTCGGACGAAGCGGCCCTTTCGCTCTTGACAATTACACTCGTCAACGGCATTGACAGGAAAGATTGTCAATGGGGCATGCATGCTCGATATCGAAGTCATAGATCGGCCGAGCGCGGCCGCCGCCGCGTTGGAGCCCGTTCGGAGTCAACTCCTCTCAGAACTGCGCGAGCCGGCCTCGGCCGCTACCCTCGCCACACGCCTCGGCCTCAAGCGGCAGAAGATCAATTACCACCTGCATGCTCTGGAGGAGCACGGGCTTGTCCAAGTTGCAGACACGCGCAAATGGGGTGGCCTGACGGAGCGGCTCATGGTGGCGAGCGCCACAAGCTATGTCGTCTCGACGAGCGCACTGGGTCCGGTCGGCGCCGATCCGGACCGCACCCCGGACCGCCTGTCGGCAAGCTACCTGATCGCGCTCGGCGCCCGGCTGGTGCGGGAGATCGGAGCTCTCCAGCGCGCCGCCACCGATGCCGGCAAGCGCTTGGCGACCTTGGCGATCGACACCGAAATCCGCTTCCGCTCCGCCGCCGACCGCGCCTCGTTCACGCGTGAATTGACTGAGGCCATCACCACGCTGGCGGCACGCTATCACGACGAAACCGCGCCGCAGGGACGGTCGCATCGCCTTGTCGTGACGGCGCATCCGTCACCAGCCAAACCGCAAGGAAAGGAGAATCAGTAAAAAAGATGCTGCCGGCGATCGCATCGGTCGATGCAGCAAGCATCGCAAAACGGGAGGAGCCAAAATGGCGAACCCGGCTTGGAAAGCACTTCCCAACTCCCGCGGAGTAGCGCTGCAGGGGAAACGCAATTGTCAGTTTCATCCACGCTGGCGGCGCCGACGAAGCTTTCCGAGCTATGATCGCCGACTTCGTGCGGGCAAGCCGCTGTGGCGCTTCTGCGCAGTCTGCTCCGCAAGCAGATCGAAGAGCCATGCCACGCCCGCATCCATCATCGCGACCTTGGGAGCGACGGCGTTGAGCCGGAAGCCGGGCAACGGCAACGGGGCATCGAGGCTCAGCACGCCGAAACGCGCCGCATGCATGGCAACGAACCGCCGCGGCAGGGCTGAGATGAGGTCGGTCTCGGCGATGACCGCGAGCGCAAACATGAAGTTCGGAACCGTCAACGCAACCCGTCGCGCCCGGCCTTGCTTGGCCAGATGTTCATCGACGAAGCCGTAAGGATCGCCGCTGTCCGAGACGACCAGATGCTGCATGCGGCAGTATCGCTCCAGGCTCGGATCACGCGCGAACGGATGTCCAGGGCCCATGGCAATGACAAAGTCCTCTTCGTAGATGCACCGCTTTTCGAAGCGAGGAGGGATGTCATCGGACGGAATGATCGCGATATCGATGGCGTGCGCCTCGAGATCGACAATCGCGCTCCGCCAGACGCGGGCTGGCGAGGGCAAGATCTGACGCACGCCGACGTCGATGCGTGGCGCAATCCGGCTGAGTTCGGCGAGGAGCGGGCGCAGGATCACGGCTGAGACACCGTCCGGTGCGCCGATTGCGAACCGGCGCATGGCCGTGGCGGGATCGAAGGGCGCGGCAGTCGCCATCACGCTGCGCACGCGCGCCAGAACGTCGGCGATCGGCGCGGCGAGTTCCGTTGCACGCGCCGTCGGCACCACGCCCTTGGGCGTTCTCAGGAACAGCGGATCGTTGAGGAGCCGGCGCAGCCGGCCGAGTCCGTGACTGACTGCCGATGGCGTCAGGTTAAGCCGGTCCGCCGCCCGGCCCACGTGGCCTTCTCCGAGCACGGCCTCGAAGAGGACGAGGAGATTGAGATCGGTGCGCGAAAGATCAATTTCATTCAGCATATTCCTGAAATCATATCATTGGCTTCATCAAGATCAACATGCAATTCTGCCGGCTGAGCGGTGCATCGCTCGGACGAACGCGAATGGCGGCTCGAGCACCGTCACGCGGACCCGCTCGTCCCGGGTGTCAGCCTGGAGCAGGCGGCCGCGCAGGCCGCTGACGCTTGTGCCGGCATTCACGACGAAATTGCCGCGCCCAGAACCTCCCAAGGTTCAGCGCCGCCGCCGTTCTTGCCGGTCGCCAAGATGATAGACTGGTTGCACGGCAACGAGGCGATGCGGTCTAGCCAGTTGGCGCATGACCCCGAAAATCGGAATCGATTTCGCAAGCGATCATGCGCCAGATCAAAAGCTACAGCGGACCCAAAGAGATGGCACCGCCCATTACAAGGCCTGTTGCGCCGGCGGCTCTTTCGCCACTGCGGCTTCCTCCTGGCTGAGGGCGCCCGGCCGGAGCTTGAACAGGATCAGCAGCGGCCCGGCGACGAAGATGGAGGAATAGGTCCCGGCGAGGATGCCGAAGATCATTGCGACCGTGAAGGACTGGATCACCTCGCCGCCCCAGATCGAAAGCGCCGCCAGCGCAAACAGCGTGGTCACGCCGGTCAGGACCGTTCGCGCCAGCGTCTGGTTCATCGACAGGTCCAGCAGCTCGGCAATCGGCATCCTTTTATAGCGGCGCAGATTCTCGCGGACCCGGTCATAGACGACAACCGTATCGTTGATGGAATAGCCGACAATAGTCAGGATCGCGGCAATCGAGGTCAAATTGAACTCTATGCCGGCGACGACGTAGAAGCCGACCATCAGGATCACGTCGTGGAACGTCGAAATAATGGCGCCGAGCCCGAACTGCCACTCGAACCTGATCCAGATGTAGACGAGCATCGCCAGCAGCGAGGCGAGCACGCCCATTGTGCCGTTGAACGCGAGTTCGGAGGACACTGTCGGACCGACGACCTCGATGCGGCGGAACTCGTAGTCGGTTTCGAGCGCGCTTCTTACCTTCTCGACGGCGGACTGTTCGGCAACGTCGCCGCCCCCCTGGGTGCCAATGCGGATCAGCACATCCCGGGCCGAGCCGAACTCCTGCACCTGCACCTCGCCCAGTTCGAGACCCGTAAGCCGCTCACGGATGTCGCCGATATCGGCCTGCTGGCCCTTTGCCTGCACCTCGATGCTCGAACCACCGCGGAAGTCGATGCCGTAGTTCATGCCGACAGTGAAGAACAGCACCGCCGAAGCGATCGACAACAGCACGGACAGCGTGAAGGCGTATTTTCGGAAGGCCATGAACGGCACGCGCGTGTCGTCGGGCACCAGCCGCATGACACCGGCGGGCATGGTTTTCGGCCGCTGCCGGCGAAGCCAGAACGCGACCAGCCAACGCGTCAGCGTGAACGCCGTGAACACGGTGGTGACGATGCCGATGGCGAGGGTGACGGCAAACCCCTTGATCGGCCCCGAGCCGAGGAAGAACAGGATGACGGCGGCAATCAGCGTCGTCACATTGGCGTCGACGACAGTCGCCAGCGCCTGTTTGAACCCGGAATCCATCGACTGCACGATCGAGCGCCCTTGGCGGTTCTCTTCGCGGACGCGCTCGAAGATGATGACGTTGGAGTCGACCGCCATGCCCATCGTCAGCACGATGCCGGCGATGCCAGGCAGCGTCAGCGTCGCCCCGAGCACGGACAGGACGGCGATGATCAGTGCGACGTTGGCCAGCAGCGCGATATTCGCGATCAGCCCCAGCCGCCCATAGGCGAACAGCATGAAGCCGACGACGAGGACCCCGGCGATGATTGCCGCGAACTGGCCCGCCTCGATCGAATCGCTGCCGAGGCTCGGACCGACGGTGCGCTCCTCGACGATGGTGAGGTCGGCAGGCAGTGCACCGGCGCGCAGCAGGACCGCAAGATCGTTCGCGCTCTCCACCGTGAAACTCCCGGATATCTGCCCGGTGCCGCCCAGGATCGGTTCGCGGATCTGAGGCGCGGAGATCACCTCGTTGTCGAGGATGATCGCGAACAGGCGCCCGACATTGGCCTGGGTAGCCTGACCGAAGCGGGTGGCGCCGCGGCTGTCGAAGCGAAACGAGACCACCGGCTCGTTGGTGCGCTGGTCGAAGGTTGCCTGCGCATCGACAAGGTTTTCGCCGGAAACGATGATCCGGTTCTCGATCACATGCGGAACCCGCGGCTCTTCCGTCGAATACATAACCGTCGAGCCCGCCGGCGGGCGGCCGGAGATCGCCTCCTCGACCGGGATCGACTGGTCGACCATCTGGAAGGTCAGCTTAGCCGTCTGTCCGAGGATATCCTTCAGCCGCTGCGGATCCTGCAGGCCCGGCACCTGGACCATGATGCGGTCCGATCCCTGGCGCTGGATGATCGGCTCGGTCGTGCCAAGTTCGTTGACGCGCCGGCTCACCACCTCGATCGATTGGGTCAGCGCCGCAGCGATCCGGTAGTCGATCCCGGCTTCGGTCAGCGTGAAGCGCAGCAGGCCCGGTTCCGGCTCGGTCATCTCCATCTCGGTCACCGAGCCGCTCATGAACATGCCCGTCGAGATCGGCTGCGCCAATCTTTCGAGCGCGCTTTTCGCCGCTTCGATCTGACCTTGGTCGCGAATGCGGACTTGGATGGAATTGGCGGTGCCGGCAAGCCCGGTATAGCCGATCTGGGCATCGCGCAGTGATGTGCGGACCTCGTCGCGTGCCGATTCGAGACGTTCGTTGGCAAGGTCCTGCCGATCGATCTGGAGCAGGATGTGCGAGCCGCCCTGCAGGTCGAGCCCCAGCGTCAGCTGCTGCTTTGGCAGCCAATTCGGCAGCGATGCCAGAGTGGAGGCGGGAACCAGATTGGGAGCTGCGTAAAGAATACCGGCCAGGACCGTCAGCCAGATGAGAATGGTCTTCCAGCGCGAAAAATGCAGCATGTTCTTGTCCGTTCAGCCCATATCGGGCGCAAACCGCCTCCGACAAGAGCTTTGGCGTTCCGATCGGCGAGCAACGCGACGAACGGAACGCGATGTGAAAGTTTTGCGAGTCTAGGGCCGCGGTCGCGGCCAGGTTCACGCCGTGAGAAGCGGAGGCGCGCGCGCATCAAAGGCGCGGATCGGCGACAGTTCCGGCCGGCCTTCGGACCATATGCCAAACGGCGCGGCTGACGCGGTTTCGGGCGGCAGCCGCAAATCCGCGATAACGCAAAACGGTTTGCCGTCTCTCGCAATGACAGGTGTCTTGACACGGGAAGTCTCAGCACCGACGTGGCGCGCAATACTGCGGGCAAGGACAGTCGGGTGTGTGACCGGTTCGGTCGCGCCGATTTGGCCTTCGGCAAGGTCATGCGCAACCTGGTCGGCTGTTGCCGCAGGAATGGTCCAGATCAAAAAGAGCAGCGAAGCCAGCAGCCGGAGACCGGCACCCAGGCTGAGCAGGACGCCGGGCCCGTCCCGTCCTCGGCCGCCTCGTCTCATCCCATCGCTACGGCTTGCATACACTGCGACCAATACGCTTTCGCTTTCGTTGCCTCGGTAAGCGGCGAGCCGCTTTCTTGGTCTCACTATAGCACTTGCGTTGCGAATTGAAGCGCAGCTTTCACGCACTCAAAGGGTAAGTCAGTTGGCCGATCGGTTGGCAGCCTACCGCTTCTCGATCAACCGGACATAGTTTTGCAGGATGGAGACCGCACCAGCCACGATCGGATTCGAAGATCTCACGCACCGCTTCACCGGCCGCGCCCATGTTCTCAAGCTGACGATGCTCGAGCTCGACGCGAGTCGCGTTCTCGCCGGCCTCGGAGAACTTGACCTCGACTTCGGTCAGCAGCGACGGATCATATTGCCAGTCGGCGCGAATCCGCCATGCCAGGACGATGCGGTTTGGCGGTTCCCAGGACAGCACTTCGCCCCAGTCGCATTCCGTCCCATCCTCGCCACCGATATCAGCATGTATTCCAAGGCGATGGCGGCAAGCGGCGTCGCTATTGCGAGATTATCGATCGGCTGGTGGCGCACGGGCTGGCACGCGCTGGTCGATCAGCTTGACCGTGCCAACGGCCCAAAAAAGCCGATGATACGCGTTATTCGCTTATGACCAGGGTCGAGGAAGGCTATGTCCAAACCCTCAGGGAAGGACGATCGATCAGGCATCACAAACTTCCACGCAAAGCGTGCGATCCCATGATGAACATCCACGTCACTTGTCCGTAGGATGCGGGCACCGGGACGCTTGGCCAGAACTCGTGCGATGTGCGCGAGCAGTTCTTCCGCGCCAGTCGCATGAACTGTAGGGTCTGTGTATGTCGCGCCATCGCTCCAGATCGGTAACAGCAATGCCCGCCGCTGCTCGGCGTTCTGATCGGACCAAGCAGCACAATACGAATCGATGAGAAGCGTCAAAGGCATTCTATTCCCCCAAATAGGTCACTGGTCTGACCGGCCCATGCTCGGACAACAAAGCCCGATCCCGCTGGCTGACGGCAAAGCGTGGTCCGCCTCAATAAGGCCGGAGACCAAATCCGCTCAGCCAGTCAGAAGGGATCCGCCTCGCACTCCAGATCGGAGAGATCTCTTATCCGGACTTCCCAGAAATTGCGACAACGCTGCGAAATCATCATGTAAGTGGCCAGCTGCAATCGCCCGTTGGAAGATCGCGTCGTAACCGTCGGCCACAGAGCGGTCGATCTTGAGCGCCTCCATCAGCTCCAAAAGATGCTGGAATGCGCCGTAATGCGGGGAGATCGATGAGAGCGTCTCATCGTCGCTGGCAAAACGGCCAGCATCCGTTCGCTTGATCAGGTCGGCGACAAGCCCGTCAACAACAGGCGCTGTTGCGGTCCACTGCCGAGCCAACCTGCCGAGGTCGATCTCTTCGGCCTGACTCACGGCGATCGCATGCAGCGTGCCGAACAGCGCGCCCCACATGAGAGCAAGCAGCGCGCTATCAAGTGCGTTCGCACGTCCCGGCTCTTCCCCGATATGCTGGGCATTGCCGCCCAAGGCACGAAACATCTCCTCGTTCGCGTCGAAAGCCTGGCTTGGCCCCGAGATCAGTATCGTCCCGGCATCTGTGCCGATGAAATCCGGCGTGGCCATGATTGCGCCATCGAGATAGCTGGCTCCGTGCTCGGCAAACCATTCAGCGGCTTCACGTGCGCCATGCGGCGTTCCCGAAGTGAGTTCCACGACCAGCTTGCCGCGAATAGCTGAAGCAACAGCATCGTCGTGCAGAACTGCAGCGGTTGCCTGGTAGTCGCTTACGTTCACAATGACAATTTCAGCCGCATTGACAGCTTCCAGGACGGACCCCGCGACAGTGGCGCCGAGCGTGGCCAGCGGTTCGGCCTTCTGTTTCGTCCTGTTCCAGACCGTCGTCCGATATCCCGACCGGAGCAGGGCGCGGGCGAGCGCCGATCCCATACGACCCGTCCCGACAACGCTGATTGAAAGCTTCATTGCAACACTCCATGCCAATAGACGCCAATAGGCGAGCGGCGCCAATGTTTGCCGTCAAGGGCAGAGGTATGTCGGAGTGAATGGGGCGCACAATACGCACCTGGAGGTAAGTGGTTACCCAACGGTAAGGAGAGCATCATGAATGAGCCGACGGGCAATTGCGGCTTCGCAACGGCGATCAAGGCGATCGAAGGGAAGTGGAAAGTGGATAGTCTTTGTGAGCTTGGAACGGCGTCTCGCAGGTTCGGCCGATTGAGGCAGTCCATTCCGGCGATCAGTGAAAAGATGCTGACGCAGCAATTACGCGAACTGGAGGCTGACGGGCTTGTGAACCGAGAAGTCTATCCGGGATCGCCGACCAAGGTCGTCTATTCGTTGACAGAAAGCGGAGCGGCGCTCAATGCTGGAGCAGAGGCGTTATGCCGTTGGGGTGAGCAATTCCCTTCCCGCACCGATGCTTAAGGATGCCGTTCGCCATGCGAGTTGGAAGTTGGCTCATGGCGCTTCGCCCTCGTCCGAAAACAGCGACAGCCAATACCGGGCGATATCGTTGCGGCGCATGAAGACGGCGAAACTGTATGTCAATCCGCAGAACTCTGGACACAAGGATGCCGATCCACCACGCCAGGCGACAATTTCGGGGCCACCGCCCTTTGCGGGGCGCTTGTCTGGCTTGGAGCGGCATCAGTACGGCGTTTGCATTGACGGAAGTCTGGAGGTGCTCAGCTGGCTGTCAGTCCGTGTGTGCGCCCAGGCGCCACGGCACTGACCGATTCCCGCTCGACCAGCGGGCATTCAAGCTTGGTAATGGGGTAGCGGCCGCGGCCGGGCGGTGCAGGGACTTCCAATTGCTCGATCGCCCATTGCCCCATCGCCATATGCGGCAGGATCGACGTCGTCAAAGGTGGGAACAGATGCCGGGCGATTTCCTCGTCGTCATAGCCGATCACGGAAATATCCCCAGGGATGTGCAGGCCGGCTTCCTTCAGCGCTTCGTAGCAGCCGATCGCGGTTCGGTCGTTCTGGCAGAAGATTGCGGTTGGGCGGTCCTTGAGCGCCAGAAGCTTGACGGTCGCGGCGTAGCCGGCGCTCGCTGACCAGTCGCCCTCGACCACCAGCTCCGCATCGAACGGGATGTCGGCCGTCGCCAGCGCCCGGCGGTAGCCCTTCAGCCGATCCTGCGCCGCCTGCATCCACGGCTCGCCGGTGATGGTGGCGATGCGGCGGTGGCCATGGCTGATCAGGTGGCGGGTGGAACTCTGCCCGCCAGCGATTTCGCTCGGCACCACGGCCGGGAAGGCGTAGTCGGCGGTATAGCAATTGAGCAGGATGACCGGGATATCGAGGTCGTAGAGATAGTCGGGCGCGGCGATCTCGCGCGTGAAGATGGTCATGTAGATCAGCGCCGAAATGCCTCGCTTGGTCAGTGCCGCAATCGCGCGCGGCTCCATGGCGGAATCACCCAAAGTCTGAGCGACCAGCACGACGTTCCCGGCATTCCACGAGGCTTGGCGCGCTCCTTCTATGGCGACGACTGCCTCGGGACTGGTCGCCAGTTGATCGACTGCGAAGCCGATCACCCCGTCCAGCCCTTCGAACGAGGCGATAGGGCTGCGAAGAGCAGAGAAGGCTGGTGGCGCATAGCCGAGACCCCGCGCGGCCTCAATCACCCGATCGCGGGTCTGCTGCGAGAGCCTTATGCCCGGCGTGTTGTTGAGGACGAACGAAACCGTTGCCTGCGAGCAGCCGGCGGCCCTGGCGATATCGGTCATGGTGACGCGACTCTTGGGATTCTTGGCCGATGGCTTTCGGCGCCGGGAGGCTTCGAGGGGAGGATCGCGCAGATCCGTTGGTTCGCTCATGGCATTGTATTCCATATTCCCGGCTTGGCTAACCAGCGGTCGTCCTGGGACATCATTAAAGACGGCAGGACGGCCGACGGCGCTTCGCATTTATAAAACAGGCACTCGATTAATCATTATTATCATCCTGGCAGCCGAATGGCTAGCAGCGCGGAGACAGCGATACGCGGTTCTGGAAGATCGATTGCTGGGAACGTGATCCAATATCAAGGTTCCCTTTCTCACCACACGGCAGGCAGCCATTCGCCAGCGACAACCAGGTTTCCAACCAGAGACTAATACTATTTACTAATAGCAGTAAGCGTTCTATTCTCAATTCGTCATGCCCGGCTCGGGACCGAACGGGCCATGACGGGAAGCAGGCGTGTGGCGCGGCATCCGGGCTCTTGGGCCGGCAAAGCAACGCCACGCAATTACTGAAATGTCAGACAAATCCGACTATACGAACTGCCAATGAGTCTCTAAAGTCCAAAATCGCGGCTGGGATGGCGCCGTTCTTTCGCTGCCAGCACCCTTGAGGAGGAGGGCGTCCAAGCCGCATTCGACAAAGTTCAGATCAGCGAAAATGACTGAATCAAACGGGAGGTTGAACATGAAATCTGCGATACGAAATATGTCCGTCGCCGCAGCGGCCCTGGCTCTCGGTCTGTCCTTCACGGCGATCGCCGGTGCCCAGGACAAACCGACGCTGGCCTTCGTCGTCAACGGCGCTTCCGATTTCTGGAAGGCGGCCGAAGCCGGCGTCAAAAAGGCCCAGGCCGAATTGCCCAACTACAATCTCGAGCTCAAATATCCGGAACAGTCGTCGGTCGCCATCCAGCAGCGGCTGATGGATGATCTGGTGACGGCCGGCGTCAAGGCGATCATGGTTTCGGCCGTCGATCCCAAGACCTCGACCGACGGGCTCAACAAGATCGCCTCGGAGACGGCGCTGTTCACCACCGACAGCGACGCGCCGCAGACCAAGCGTATCGCCTATATCGGCTCGTCCAACATCGATGCCGGCAAGCAGGCGGCCGAGATCGCCAAGAAGGCGATGCCCGACGGCGGCAAATGCCTCGGCTTCGTCGGCTTGCTCGGCGCCGACAATGCCAAGGAGCGCATCGAAGGCATGAAGGAAGGGCTCGCCGGCACCAAGATCGAGCTGATCGACGTGCGTGGCGACGACATCGACCAGGCCCGCGCCAAGAAGAACGTCGAGGACGCGCTGGTCGCCAGCCCCGACGTCACCTGCATGGTCGGCTTCTATTCCTACAACACCCCGCGCATCTATGAAGCGCTGCGCGACGCCGGCAAGCTCGGCCAGATCACGGTCGTCGGCTTCGACGACGATCCGATCACGCTCGGCGGCGTCAAGGAAGGCACCGTTGCCGCCACCGTCGTGCAGCAGCCCTTCGAATGGGCCTACCAGGGCATGAAGCTGATGGCGGCCTATCTCGAGGGCGACAAGTCGGGCATTCCGGAGAACGGCCTGATCATCATCCCGACCAAGATCATCGGCAAGGACGACGTCGATGCCTATGCCGCCAATCTGAAAGCGATGTCCGGAAACTGAGCGTCGTCGGCGCTGGCCCCTCATCCCCCTTCTTCCCGTGCAGAACGGGGAGAAGGGCAGTGGTTGCAACGCTGGCGAATCCTCCGTTTTTTACGGGGAGAGGGTTAGGGGGAGGGCAGCGCGACGCTGGCGTGACTGGCTCCGCTTGTTATTGACGGGCCTGATCAGGCTCGTCAATCTGCGGGGAGGCTGGCCCGCCAACTGCTGTCAGGCATGATGAACTATTCCGACGCATCCATCGGCGCATCCACGATTGCCCCGTTCCTCAGTCTCGAGGGCGTGCGCAAGACCTATCCCGGCGTAGTCGCGCTGGACGGGTTTTCGCTGGAGGTCAGGCCTGGCGAGGTTATCGGCCTCGTCGGCGAAAACGGCGCCGGCAAGTCGACGCTGATGAAGATCCTCGGCGGCGTGACCACACCCGACATCGGCACGATCACCGTCGACGGCGTCGCCCATGACGGGCTGTCGGTCGAGGCCAGCATCGGTTCCGGCATCGCCTTCGTCCACCAGGAACTCAACCTGTTCGAAAACCTCGACGTTGCCGCCAACATCTTTTTCGGCCGCGAGCCGTTGCGCGCCGGTCCGCTCAGGCTTGTCGACCGCACCAGGCTGCGCACGCTGGCGGCGCCGCTGCTCAAACGCGTGGGCGCCAATTTCTCGGCAAACACCCCGGTATCGGCGCTGTCGCTTGCCCAGCAGCAGATGGTCGAAATCGCCAAGGCGCTGTCGATCGAGGCGCGGCTGGTCATCCTCGACGAGCCGACGTCGAGCCTGCCCCTTGCCGAAACCGACAAGCTGCTCGATGTCATCAAGGCGCTGAAGGCCGACGGCATCAGCGTCATCTTCATCTCGCATCGCCTTCACGAGGTCGAGCGGGTTGCCGATCGCGTCGTCGTGCTGAGGGACGGCATGCTTGCCGGCACGCTGCCGAAGAACGCCATCAACCACGACTCTATGGTCAAGCTGATGATCGGCCGCATGCTGAAGGAGCGGGAGAAGGCCGCAGAATCGGCCCGCCCGCCCGGCGCCGTCGCACTGTCGGCCAAGGCCGTTCGCACCAGCGCCTATCCAGACCGACCGGTCGATCTCGGCGTCAGGCGCGGCGAAATCCTTGGCCTGGCGGGTCTTGTCGGCTCCGGCCGCACGGAGCTGGCGCGCGTGCTTTTCGGCATCGAGAAGAGCCTTGGCGGCGCGCTCCAGCTTGATGCAAAAGATCTGGTTCTTGGTTCGGCGGCCGACGCTGTGGCCAACGGGATCTTCCTCGTCCCCGAGGATCGCAAGCTGACCGGCATCCTGCTCGACCTGTCGATTGCCCAGAACATTTCGCTTCCCAATCTGCCGGCCCATGCCCGGCGATCCCTGGTCTCTGCCCGTGCCGAAGCCGTCACCGCCGAGAAGCAGAAACGCAATCTCGGCATCAAGGCGCCCTCGGTGGCGACGCGCACCGGCACGCTGTCGGGCGGCAACCAGCAGAAGGTGGTGCTGGCCAAGTGGCTGGCCATGAGCCCCAAGGTGATGATCCTCGACGAGCCTACGCGCGGCATCGACATCGGCGCCAAGGCGGAGATTTACGGGCTGATGCGGGCGCTGGCCGATGCCGGCGTCGCCGTGCTGATGATATCGAGCGACATGGAGGAGGTGATCGGCGTCTCCGACCGCATCGCCGTCATGCATGAGGGCCAGATCTCAGGCATTCTCGACAAGGAACAGTTCAGCCAGGAAAACGTGCTGCTGCTGGCCGTCGGCAAGCAGCCGAAATAGGTTTTGTTTGGCGCAGGTTCCGGTCGCAAAACCGCGCAATACTTTTGCGGAAACTGCGTAGGCAGGCATTGGGGAGAAGACGATGAGCAAGAAAGATCTCGGCCTGCTGATCCTGATCCTCGTGGTCGGAGCGGTGGTGGCGATCATCAACCCGCGCTTCCTGCTGCCGATCAACCTCGCCAACACCTCGAACCTGATTGGGCTGTTCGGCATCCTGGCGATCGGCCAGGCCTTCGTCATCATCACCGGCGGCATCGAATTGTCGGTCGGCTCGGTGGTCGCGCTGCTCGGCGTCCTGTTCGTCGATTTCATCGCCACGCGCGGCATGGCATGGCCGGTGGCACTGCCGCTGATCCTGGTGCTTGGCGGCATCATCGGGCTGGCACATGGCTGGCTGATCACGCGGCTCAAATTGCAGCCTTTCGTGGTGACGCTGTGCGGCCTGTTGATCTATCGCGGCGTGGCGCGGTTCTACACAGCCGACGGCACGGCGGGCTTTGCGTTCGGGCAGAATTTCCCGGAGCTCGAATTCCTGACCGCCGGACGATCCTATGGCGTGCCGAACAGCTTCATCGCGCTGATCGTCATCGCCATCGTGATGTGGGTGGTGCTGCACCGTTCGGTGTTCGGCCGCTACCTCTATGCCATCGGAAAAAACGAGGAGGCGGCAAAATATTCCGGCATCCGCACCGGCCGCGTCGTCATGGCGGCCTATGTCATCTGCGGTGTGCTGACGGCGCTGTCGGCGATCTACTTCGCCATGTACACGCGCTCGATCTCGCCGGCCAGCCACGGCCAATTCTACGAACTCTACGCCATTGCCGCAGCCGTGCTCGGCGGCTTCTCGCTGCGTGGCGGCGAAGGCTCGCTGATCGGCGTGATCCTAGGCACGGTTCTGCTGCAGGAACTGCAAAACCTCGTCAACCTGCTCGGCATCCCATCCTCGCTCAATTTCGCGGTGATGGGCGGCGTGATTTTGATCGGCGTGCTGGTCGACCAGCAATGGGGCGTGTACCGGGAGCGGCGGCTGATGCTGGAGGCAACCCGCAAGGGCGCGGCCGGCGCGGCAGCGGAGTAGCGCTTCACGAACCTTGAGTCCGGCAGGACAGAGGGGGGCGCGAAGGATCGCTACAGATTAGTTTTGCCCCGCTGCATTCTTTGATCGATGTCACGGCCCGTCGGAGAACGCCATTGCCTTGCGCAGCACGTCGACAAAACGCTCGCCGGCCGCCTCGCGCGGGCCGCTGTTGTCGATCGAGGTGACGCCAGGCCCGGACAACGCCACATTGGCACTGCGCGCCAGCCGCGCCAGCACTTCGCCGCGCGACTCGCGGCCGCGCATCGCCAGTCGTTCGGCCAGGATCTGCGGCGATGCGGTGATCTCGACGACAGCCAGATTGGCATAGCGATCGCGCAGCGCCGGGATGATGGCGCGGGAGACATTGGCGATGGCGACGCGGCCATTCGCCACCGACCGGTCGACTTCAGCCGGGATGCCATAGCGCAAGCCATGCGCCTCCCAGGCGATGGCGAAGGCGCCGTCCGCCTCGGCCTCGACGAAGGCCGCATCGGCCAGCGTGTCGTGATCCTCGCTCGTCGTATCGCTCGGCCGGGTGATGACCCGGCGCACGAACTCCAGCCGGGTCTCGTCGGCAAACAGCGACCGGGCATAGCCGATCACCGTGTCCTTGCCGGCGCCGCTCGGCCCGACGACGGCGACGAACACGCCGTCGCGGATCGGAAACGCCGCGGCGGACAATTCACGCTCGATCGACGCCGACGCCATCACGCGACCCGACGTCCCTGCCGCCAGACCGTGCGGACAACCGGGACATGGTCGTCGAGACGGACGCGAACCAGATCGGCGCGCCGGCCCTGCTCGATAACACCACGGTCGGCGAGGCCGACTGCCTCGGCCGGGTTCTTCGAGACCATCGCCACCGCCTGCGGCAGGGAGATGCCGTCGACAACGTCGCCGAGGAAAAACGCCGACTGGATCAGGCTGAAGGGGATGTAGTCGGACGACAATATGTCGAGCAGGCCTTCGCCGGCGAGTGTCCGGGCTGAAACATTGCCCGAATGCGAGGCGCCGCGCATGACGTTCGGGGCGCCCATCAGCACCCCGAGCCCTGCCGCCTTCGAAGCTTTTGCGGCCTCTTTGGTGGTCGGGAATTCGGCGACGCGGACGCCTTGTTCGATCGCCTCGTCGACATGGCCGGTCGTGGCGTCGTCATGGCTGGCCAGCACGATGCCGCGCTGATGGCAGGCAGCAGCGATGAAGGCGCGGTTCGCCCCAGAATTCGTCGCCGACTCCGCCATCCGCTTCTCACAAAATTGCTGGAATTCGCGATCCGTCAGCTTCAGCTTGCGCTGGTAGTAGTAGGCATAGGTTTCCAAATCGACGAACTGACGCTGTCCCGGTGCATGGTCCATCAGCGACGCCAGCTTGATCCTGTCATCGCCGTCAAAATGCGCGAAGGCTGCGAGGCAATCCGGCGCCGAAACCTCGCAGCGCAGATGGATGAAATGGTCGGCCCGCAGCCGGTCCTGCTGGACGCTGTCCTCGATCGCATCGGCCAGCTTGCGCATGTCGGCCGAATTCATGTCGGCATCGTCGTCCATGCCGACGCGCAAGGCATCGAGCACGGTGGTGATGCCGGCAGTCGCCACCTGCGCGTCGTGGGCGAGAACGGCGGCGATCGGGTTCCAGCGCACCTTCGGCCGCGGCGCGTAGTGACCCTCCAGGTGGTCGGTATGAAGCTCGACCAGCCCGGGAATGATGAAATCGCCGGCCATGTCCTCGCCGTTCCGGCCGGCGCCGGCATCGATCCCGGTGATCAAGCCGTCGCGCAGCACGATCGAGCCTTCGACGATCTCGTCGGCAAGCACGATGCGGGCATTGTTGAGAACGGTCTCGACGGTCATTTCAGGCAGTCCTTGGAGCATTTGCAGCCAATTGAATCACCGATTGGGATGAGTTGGCATCGCACAAAAGCGGTTAAAACAAGTAGTTTTCAGGCAGTTTTTCTCACCGGGCGCCGCCCGAGCGCATGATGGGAAAGCACCATGAACGGGGCGCCAGGTTCGGTTTCGACAAACAGGGTCAGCGCGTCCACCGGCACCGGCCGTTGCAGGACTCCCGCAAACAGGCTGTCGATTGCTGCGCGAAGACGAGGGCTTTCCTGTGACGAGGCCCGGCCGGACAGCGTCATATGAAAACGGAAGGTCTCGAAGACATAGGGGTAACCCCACTGGCAGAGATTGCGGAATTCAGCCGGCTTCAGCGAGTCAGGGCTGCGCCGTTCGATCTCAGCCTCGCTCAGCGGCGCGCGAAAACGGTCGAAGTCGCGCACGACGTCGTCGGCGAAGCGGTTGAGCGCCGGCAGCGGACCTTCCGGCACCAGCGCGAAGAAGCCGTCGATCTGGCTGACGACCAGCCGTGGGATCGTCACCACCGGCGTCGTTTCGGCGAAATCGTCCAGTGCCGCGCGAAGCGCGGCTTCCGTTTCGTTCGAAGCCATCCGGAAGGGCGCCTTCAGCGTCGCATGAAAGCCGTAGCGGCGCGCGGAAGCGGTATGGAAGGCGACTTCCGCCGGCGACAACTCGCCCACGGCCTCGACCGGCCTCGTGGCGGCGCCGAACGGGTCGCGGCCGAGCCAATTGGCGGCGATCCGCGCCAGCGGTTCGTCCTGCCGGGGGGTGAAATAGATAGCGTAGCGCATCGAAAGTCCTCGTCAACTCCCGCTGCCATAGGCGATTTGCATGACGAAATGACGAAGCTGATGATCGCTCCTGATAACAAACTTGTTCAGGCGGGTCATTAGCCGACGATTTTTTCGCCTTGGGCCAGTTTGCCGACCCGGACGGGCAGCTGACCCGGACGGGCAGCGCCTCAGGCCTTCATCAGCCATTCGTGCTCGGGCGCGTTGTGGAATTTCCACGTCCGCTTCGGCCCGGCCATGACGTTGAGGTAGTAGAGGTCGTAGCCATGGCAGGCGGCGCAAGGGTGATAGCCCTTGGGCACCAGCACGACGTCGCCGTCCTCGATCGCCATCGCCTCGTCGAGCGAACGAGCGCCGTTCCGGTCGGCATCGGTGTAGACGCGCTGGAAGGCAAAGCCCTGCGGCGGATTGAGGCGGTGGTAATAGGTCTCCTCGAGATAGGATTCGGCCGGCAGATTATCCTGGTCATGCTTGTGCGGCGGATAGCTCGACGTGTGGCCGCCGGGCGTGATGACCTCGACCACCAGCAATGAATCGGCCGGCTTGCCTTCCGGCAGGATGTTGGTGACATAGCGCGTGTTGGTGCCCTTGCCGCGAACCTCTTGGCCGAGATCTTTTGGCGCAATGACGCGGACCGGCAGGCCACCGCCAAGCCCCGGCGCCGAGCAGACCGCGAGTTCGAGCCGGGTGTCGGCGGTCACCGACCAGTCAGAGCCCTGCGGCACATAGACCGACCACGGCTTGCCTTCGAAGGGCGACATGCGTTCGCCGAGCAGGCCGAGCTCGTTGCCGCCGGCCTTGGCCTTGCCCTTGCCGGTGACGAACACCAGGCAGACTTCACGGCTCGCGGTTTGTCCGGAGACGGTCTCGCCGGGCCGCAATCGATGCAGATCGAAACCGACATAGGTCCAGCCGGCGTTTTGCGGCGTCACATGGGCGACGCGGCCATGGCCCTTATCGGCTTTGACGAGCAGTTTCGACATCGCACTTCACTCCTTTGGTTCGGCGTCGGCCGAACCCTTGCCGCTGTCGGCCGGCTTGTAGAGATAGAAGAACTGCCAGACGGCATAGCCGGCGAAGCCGAGCGCGATCGTGCCCCAGAACGGCGCGCCGGTGGCAAACTCGACCACGGCCCAGCCTAGGCAGACCGCGACGATGGCAACACGGCGCCACAGCGGCCGGAAGAACGGATGCTCAGAATCCTTCATCGGATCAGCCCGCGCATCGGATCACCCCGTCGACGGGAATAGACTCGCTCAAGCATTGGGGAAGCCCTGCGTTTCAACCGTGTAGCCGGCGGCCGTCATCACCCGCATCAATTCCTTGTAGCCGACTTGCGCCATCCTGAGCGGCGGATTCTTCTTGGGGTCCTGCTCGGCCTCGACCACGAACCAGCCTTCATAGCCGTAGTTCGCCAGCCTTTCCACGATGGCACCAAAATCCAGCGACCCGTCGCCCGGCACCGTGAAGGCGCCGAGCGCCACGGCATCGAGGAAGGATTGCTTCTGGCGATCGAGTTTTTCGATCACCTCCATCCGCACGTCCTTGACATGGACATGATTGATGCGCCGGTGATGATTGTTGATGGCGCGCAGCACATCGCCGCCGGCAAAGGCCAGATGGCCGGCGTCGAGCAGCAGTGGAATGCCTTCTCCCGAATGCCGCATGAAGGCGTCGAGCTCCGGCTCGGTCTCGACGACCGCCGCCATATGATGGTGGTAGGAGAGCGGCATGCCTTGATCGGCGCACCATTCGCCGAACTGCGTGAGGCGCCTCGCATAGGCCTTCATCTCGTCGTCCGAAAGCCTCGGCTTGGTGGCGAGCGGCTTTGAGCGGTCACCCTGGATGGAGCGGCCGACCTCGCCATAGACGATGCAGGGCGCGTCCACCGCCTTGAACAGATCAATCATCGGCTGGATGCGATCCTTATTCCTGGCCATGTCTTCGTCGACCAGAGTACCGGAGAACCAGCCGCCGCAGAGCGTCACGTCGGCCTTCTTCAGGATCGGCAGCATGATTTTCGGCTCACTGGGAAAACGGCGGCCCATTTCCATGCCGGTGAAGCCCGCCGAGCGCGACTGCGCCAAGCATTCCTCCAGCGACACGTCATCGCTGAGTTCCGCAAGATCGTCGTTCCACCATGCAATGGGGGACATGCCCAGTTTGGCTTTCAAGTCGTCACTCCAATGTCAGTTCGTTCAATTTTCATTCGCCGACATCAATCACCAACACTCTGCATCCGCCGCTTTTCTTCATAGGCTTTGCGTGCGGCGTTGACCTGCGGCCGCGAAGAAACTTCCGGCACGGCGACGTCCCACCAATGGCCGCCGACATCGGTCGACACCAGCGGATCGGTGTCGATGACCAGTACCGTCGTCTTGCTGTTGTCTTTCGCCTTTGCCAGCGCCGTTTCCAACCCGGCGATCGACGAAACTTTCTCGGCGATGGCGCCGAGGCTTGCCGCATGCGCGGCGAAGTCGATGTCGGGCAGAATCTCGTGGCGGGCATCCTTCAGCAGATTGTTGAAGTTGGCGCCGCCGGTTGCCATCTGCAGCCGGTTGATGCAGCCATAGCCCCTGTTGTCGAGCAGCACGATGGTCAGCTTGAGGCCGAGCATGACCGAGGTTGCGATCTCGGAATTGAGCATCAGATAGGAGCCGTCGCCGATCATGACGACGACCTCCTCGTCGGGCTTCGCCATCTTGACGCCGAGCCCGCCAGCGATCTCGTAGCCCATGGTCGAGAAGCCGTATTCGGCGTGGTAGGAGCCGGGTGCGCCCGCCTGCCAGAGCTTGTGCAATTCGCCGGGCAGGCCGCCGGCGGCATGAAGCAATATCACGTCGGAGCCCATGGCGCGCTGCACGGCGCCGATCACCTGCGCATCCGACGGGTAGGCGGCATTGGTCGAGGCCGTCACCTTGCCGGATTCGGCCTGCCATTCTTTCTTCCCCCCGGCCGCATTGTCGGTCCAGGCAGCCGGCGCCTGCCAGCCATTCAGCGCCGCGCCGAGCTCGGCCAGCCCTTCCGCCGCATCGGCTATCAGCGGCAACGCCTGGTGCTTGCCCGCGTCGAAAGGCTGGACGTTCAGCCCGATGATGGTCTTGCCGGAATTCTTGAACAGCGCCCACGAGCCGGTGGTGAAATCCTGCAGCCTGGTGCCGACGGCAAGCACGACATCGGCTTCTTCAGCCAGCCTATTGGCCGCCAAAGTGCCGGTGACGCCGACCGCCGCCATGTTGAGCGGATGATCGTCCGGCAGCGAGGATTTGCCGCCCTGCGTCTCGCAGACCGGGATGCCGGCGCCTTGCACCAGCTTCGCCAGTTCGCCGGAAGCCTGCGAATAGAGCACGCCGCCGCCGGCAATCACCAAGGGCTTTGTTGCCGCCTTCAGCGCCGCCACCGCCGCCGCCAATTCCCCACGGTCCGGACGCGGCCGACGCTGATGCCAGACCCGTTCGGCAAAAAAGCTCTCGGGGTAATCAAAGGCCTCGGCCTGCACGTCCTGGCAGAGCGCCAAGGTCACCGGTCCGCATTCGGCCGGATCGGTCAGCACCTGCATGGCACGGTTGAGCGCCGGGATGATCTGCTCGGGCCGGGTGATGCGGTCGAAATAGCGCGACACCGGCCGAAAGCTGTCATTGACCGTCGCCGTTCCGTCGGAAAAATCCTCTGCCTGCTGCAGCACGGGATCGGGGATACGATTGGCGAAGACGTCGCCGGGGAGAAACAGGACGGGCAACCTGTTTACATGCGCAAGTGCCGCCGCCGTCACCATGTTGAGCGCGCCGGGGCCGATCGAACTGGTCGCCGCCATGAACCGGCGGCGGAAATTGGCCTTGGCATAGGCGATCGCCGCATGCGCCATGGCCTGTTCGTTGTGGGCGCGAAAAGTCGGCAATTCGTCGCGCACCTGATAAAGCGCCTCGCCGATGCCGGCGACATTGCCGTGGCCGAAGATCGCCCAGACGCCGCCGAAGATCGGCATTTTCCTGCCGTCGATTTCGGTCATCTGGCAGCCGAGAAAGCGGGTCAGCGCCTGCGCCATCGTCAGGCGGATTGTCTTGGTCATGTTGTTTTCCTCCGCAGTCCTTGTGCCGCGCCTTCTTATGCTGCTTTGCGGCCGCGCGCGGCAAGCCATGCCTCGGTCAGCCCCTCAAAGCGCGACGCCATGTCGGCCACCGCCTCCTCGTCCGACATCTTGCCGGCAAGCCATTGTTCGGCCGCGTTGATGAAGATGGTGCGACCGACGGCGAAGCCCTTGACGATGGGCGCCTCGGCGGTGGCGGCAAAGGCCGCTTCCAGCTCGTCCTGCGGCGCTTCGAGGCCGAGCAGCACAACCCCGCGGCACCACGGATCGTTCTTCAGGATCACCGCTTCGATCTTCGCCCAGGCCCCGGCTGAGGCCTGCGGTTCAAGCTTCCACCAGTCGGGCTTGATATCAAGCGAATAGAGTTCCTCCAGCGCCCGCGGGATCGTCGTGTCGTCGAGCTCGCCGTGCTTGCCGGCGATGATTTCGATGAGAAGTTCTCTGCCTACTTTCCGCGCGGCCCCGAACAGGCTTTTGAGCTTCTGCTGCTGCTCGGTCTTCAGCGCCTCCGGGTCGTCGGGGTGGTAGAAGCACAGGCACTTGATGCAATGGTCGACCGGCCACTCAATCAGTTGCGAGCCGATATCCTGCGAGAATTCGAAACGAAGCGGCCGCGATCCGGGCAATTCGACTGGCCGGCCAAGCCAGGCGAAAGGATGGCGGGCGAATTCGAACATCGCCTCGCGGCCGTATTTTTCGTCGAGCAGCATGCCATAGCCGGCGCGGCCGGCGGCAACCTTTGCCGCCGCCTTGACCGTCAGCACCTTGAAATCGTGGATGCGCGACGGGTCGGCGCCTGCCTTCGCGGCGACATCGTCAAGCTGGATGCGGTGATCGCAGGCCAGCGCCATCAGCGAGGGAATGTCGCGTCGGCGCGTCGTCGCCCAATGGATATGGTTGATCGCCTCGTCCTTGCGCAGCGCCAGGTGCCTGCTGCCGTTCTTCAGGAAGAACTGCAATTCCTCGAAGGTCGGGTATTCCGGTGCACAGAGCAGCCGCGACACGGCGAAGGCGCCGCAGGCGTTGGCCCAGGTCGCTGCCGTCTCCAAGCTTTCGCCGCCGAGCCAGCCGCGCAAAAAACCCGACATGAAGGCATCGCCGGCGCCGAGCACATTGTAGACCTCGATCGGAAAACCCTTGCCAACGATGCCGTCCTCGAGGTCGTCGCTGATCGGCCCGTCATAGACGATGCAGCCCATGGCGCCGCGCTTCAAGACGATCGTGGCCTTGGACAGCGAGCGGATCGTCTTCAACGCGCTCAGGCAATCATCGGCACCGGAGGCGATCATGATCTCTTCTTCGGTGCCGACGATCAGGTCGCAGTCGGGCAGCACTGTCTTCAGCTGGGCGGAGACCCGGTCGGATTTCACATAGCGCTCGAAGCCTTCGGCATGGCCGGCAAGGCCCCACAGATTAGGGCGGTAGTCGATGTCGAACACCACTTTGCCGCCCGTGGCCTTGATGGCACGGATCGCCTTGCGCTGCGCGGCGTCGCTGTTGGGCCGCGAAAAATGCGTGCCGGTGACGACGATCGCGCGTGCCGAAGCGATGAACGTCTCATCGATGTCGTCTTCCGAAAGCGCCATGTCGGCGCAGTCGGTGCGATAGAAGATCATCGGCGACACGCCCTCGTCCTCGACCGACAGCAGCACCAGCGCGGTCAGCCGGTCCGGATCGGTCCTGAGGCCGTCAACCGAAACCCCCTCGCGCGTCAACTGCTCGCGGATGAAGCGGCCCATCTGCTCGTCGCCGACGCGGGTGAGCAGCGCCGAGCGCAGGCCGAGCCTCGCCGTGCCGACCGAAATGTTGGCCGGACAGCCGCCGACCGACTTGGCAAAGGAGGTGATGTCCTCCAGGCGCGAGCCGATCTGCTGGCCATAAAGATCGACCGAGGCGCGGCCGATGGTGATGACGTCGAGCGGCGCATGTTTCGCGTCCACGGCTTCGCTCATTCGAACCTCCCATCAGCCTTGTTGTCTTGGGTAACACGCGCGAGCGGCAGCGTGGCGCCGGCAATATGAAATAATAATTCCAATCGATAGTCAATATGGAACGCGCGTTCCTTTGCCGAAAAGTAGCCTGTCAGGCCTTGCGCTTCCCGCCGGTGTCGCGCCGCTTTTCGCCGACCGCAACGGTCAGCGCCATGGCCAGCGCCATCGTCGCCGACAGCGAGCGGAAGCCGGCGAAATCGGCCTCGGCGACCTCGAACCAGACTCTGGCGAACTGGGCGAGCGGGGAAAAGGAACTGTCGGTGATCGCTACGATCGGAACGCCTTGCTCCGAGATGACGCGCGCCTCCTCGATGGCCGCCGGGGCATAGGGCGAGAAACTGATGGCGATGACGGCATCCCTGGGCGCAGCAAAGCTGATCATCTCGGCGTTGAGGCCGGCGGCTGATTCGATCAGCTGGTTGCGGATCTTGAGCTTGCCCAGCGCATAGGCGATGTAGGAGGCGACCGGATAGGAGCGGCGCTTGGCCAGCACATAAATCGTCTCCGCCTTCGCCAGCAAGGCGATGGCAGCTTCGAAATGGTCTTCGTTCAACCTGCCTGAAATATCGTTGAGCGAGGTGCTCGCCGCGGCGACGAAGCCGTCGAAAATCGCCCGGTGACCGGCGCCTTCCTCGGCCTTGGCGCGCAATGCCGCGAGCCTTTCATCATAAGACGAATTGCGCTCGCGCAGGCGCTCACGAAACACCAGTTGCAGGCTGGTGAAGCCGTCGAAGCCGAGCTGCTGGGCGAAGCGGATCAAGGTCGAAGGCTGGACGCCGGCGGAGGCGGCGATGCTGGCGGCGGTGCCGAAGGCAATATCGTCGGGATTGTCGAGCGCATAGGCGGCGATCTGCGCGATGCGCTTGGGCAGGCTCTGGCGCCGTTCCAGGATCGTCGTACGCAGCGTCTCGAAATCGCGGGGCACCCGTTCGTCCATCGTCGCTCCGCCCAGGTCCATCAGTCGATGCCGTGTGATGCCCCATCATAGCGAGCCTGTGCAAGAAGGCCATAAAAAATGAGCCATGCGTTCCATTTCTGAAGAAAATGGACTAATTCATCCACGCACCCTTTCTGGCAGTGGAGACAAGGAAATGGTCGGAGTCGGTCTTATCGGCACGGGGTTCATGGGCAAGTGCCACGCCATCGCGTGGAACGCGGTCGGCACCGTCTTTCCCGACGTGGCCAAGCCAAGGCTGGTCCATCTCGGCGAGGTCGATGACGACCTTGCCAAGCGCCGGGCGACCGAGTTCGGCTTCGCCAAGGGCTCCGGCGACTGGCGCGCCGTCGTCGACGACCCGGACGTCGATATCGTCTCGCTGACCACGCCGAACCAGTTCCACCCGGAGATGGCCATCGCCATCCTCGAAGCCGGCAAGCATCTGTGGTGCGAAAAACCGATGGCGCCGAGTTTTGCCGAGGCGCAAGCCATGGCGGCCGCGGCCAAAAAGTCCGGCAAGGTGGCCGCGCTCGGCTACAACTACATCCAGAATCCGGCGATCCGCCATATCGGTGCGCTGCTCGACGAAAAGATCATCGGTGAAATCAATCATCTGCGCATCGAGATGGACGAGGATTTCATGGCCGACCCGGAGGCGCTGTTCTTCTGGAAGCACGAGGCGGCGTCCGGTTACGGCGCGCTCGACGATTTCGCCGTGCATCCGTTGTCGCTGGTCTCGGTGCTGTTCGGCCGCGTCGCCCGCGTCATGTGCGACATGGCAAAACCCTATGCCGATCGCCGCGTCGCATCAGGCGGGCGCCGGGCGGTCGAGACCTACGACATCGCCAGCGTGCTGATGCATCTCGAAAACGGCGTTGCCGGCACACTGCTGGTCAACCGTTCGGCCTGGGGCCGCAAGGGCCGGATCGCCATTCAGATCTTCGGCTCGAAGGGCTCGATCCTGTACGACCAGGAGCGGATGAACGAGTTCCAGCTTTACCTGACAGCCGACCGCCCGACCGAGCAAGGCTATCGCACCATCCTGGTGGCGCCGCACCACAAGCCCTACGACGCGTTCCTGCCGGCGCCCGGCCACGGCCTCGGTTTCAACGACCTCAAGATCATCGAATGCCGCGAGCTTTTGACGCGGCTGGCCGGCAAGCCGGCGCGGATCATCGATTTCGACGAAGGCCTTGAGATCGAGCGCACGGTGCATGCCATGGCGCGCTCGTTCGAGGAACAGCGCTGGATCGCGGTGCGCTAGCGACCCGCAATCCGAGCCTCGACGCCACCCATGCCAGAGCAAGGGAGAGCTTGTGTTGGAGAGGGCCAATTGTCGATATTGACGCAGCCCCTCATTGCCCATGAGGGGCGGCGCCGGCCTTTCAAAGCCAAGCAGCAAGGTAGCAACCGCCCGCAACATTCCGTGCCAATCGCCTCAGGCGGCTCCCGGACGGCTGGCGATCAGGGCGCGTCGCGCTGACCGGCGCCGCTCGATGGCGTCGGCAAGGCCGTGCAGCACCGTCTCGGTGGTTGTCCAGTCGATGCAGCCGTCGGTGATGCTCCGGCCATAGACGAGCGGCTTGCCGGGCGTGACTTCCTGCCGGCCGGCGACGAGGTTGCTCTCGATCATGACGCCGATGATGCGTTCGTCGCCTGCCGCGACCTGGCCCGCCACGTCAGCCGCTACCTTCGGCTGATTCTCTGGCTTCTTGTTGCTGTTGGCGTGGCTGACATCGATCATCAGCCGGGGCGCGACACCGATCCGGGCGAGTTCCGCACTGGCGGCGGCGACGCTTGCCGCGTCATAATTGGGCTGAATGCCGCCGCGCAGGATGACGTGGCAGTCCTCGTTGCCGGTCGTCGTCGCGATGGCGCTGCGCCCGCCCTTTGTCACCGCCATGAAATGGTGCGGCTGGGCGGCGGACTTCACCGCCTCGGCGGCGATCCGCAAATTGCCGTCGGTGCCGTTCTTGAAGCCGACCGGGCAGGACAAGCCGGATGCGAGTTCGCGATGGATCTGGCTCTCTGTCGTGCGCGCACCGATCGCGCCCCAGGCGACGAGGTCGGCAATGTATTGCGGGGTGGCCATGTCGAGGAATTCGGTCGCCGCCGGCAGGCCGAGATTGTTGACGGCGGAGAGCACGTTGCGCGCCATCCGCAGGCCCTTGTCGATGTCGAAGCTGCCGTCCAGGTCGGGATCGTTGATCAGGCCCTTCCACCCAACCGTCGTGCGCGGCTTCTCGAAATACACGCGCATCACGATTTCCAGCCGGTCCGACAGGCTCTCGCGCAGCGCCACCAGCCGGCTGGCATAGTCGACGGCAGCGACCGGGTCGTGGATCGAACAGGGGCCGACGACGACGACCAGCCGATCGTCGGCGCCGGTCAGCACGGCGTGGGTAGCGTTGCGTGACGCGGCAACGGTGCGCGTCGCCGTCAGCGTGCGCGGTATCTCCCGCATCACGTCGTCCGGCGTACTCAGCTCTCGGATTTCCTTGACCCGAAGATCATCTGTGGTGGTCAACACGGCTTTCTGCTCCTGGTTGGGAGACCTGCCGGCTGAAACAAAAAAGCCGCCAGGTCTGGCGGCTGTTCGGATGTTGTTGCTGCAATCTTCAGATCGAGCGCAATCCTCCCGCCGCCAGCGAGCTGCCATAGCTAAAGTACCAGAACGAGGCGGTCAGGTGGATCATGCCAGCCCTATAGCCGAAGCCAGGGTGCTTGTCACGCGTCCAGGCGAGATTGGGGAACAGGTCTTCTCCGTCCTGAAGCGCACCCCCTCCTTGCTTCGGGTCGCCTAAGGCCCAACACACTGCGCCAAGCGGTTCATGCAGTCCAGGGATTGAAGAGTTCGATTTCAAAGCCTTCGAAATCGTTGGTATTGCGCGTTGCCAAGGTGAGCTCCTGCGCAATCGCGGTGGCTGCAATCAGGCCGTCCATCGACGACAGACCGCGACCGCGGCGCTTCGCAAGGCCCATCAGGTCTCCCCAGGCCAGGGCAACCGATTCGTCCACGGGAAGAACCCGCTGTTCGAAACGCTGCGGCAGGTCTTGGGCGAGCCATTGGGCCAATGCCTCGCGTTTCCGGCCCTCATCCATGAGGGCGACGCCGCGTCGGATCTCGGCGATCGACACGACGCTGATGAATGAGCGGTCCTCATCAAGTCCGTCCAGCCAGTCCAGAACGCGTGCGTTCGGCGCCGGCCTTGTCACCTCGGACAGGACATTCGTATCGAGCAGTAGCCTCACAGCGGCAGATCACGCGGTTCGTCGCGCTGACGCTCAAGGTTGAGATCGGTGCCGCGCAGCGGCGACTCCAGCAGGAACTCCGCAAGCGTACCCTTGCGTACGGTCTTTCGCTTCCATTCCTCGACCGAGACCACAACCACGCTTGGTGTGCCGTTTCTGGTGATCGTCTGCGGCGAAGACTGCGCACGCTCGATAACCTCCGAGAGCCGGGCTTTTGCCCCAGCGACTGTCCAGTTGCTATCCTCTTTGGGCTCAGACAGAATTTCGACCTCCGTGACCATTCTGACCATCGTGACTATATGGGAATGGTGATACGGCGGCAACAGGGAAGGAGAGCGGTTTTCAGAGCCCGGGTGCCTTGGTGAGTTTGGTCGAACCGATCATTCCGGCGAAGACCCTGCAATGGTTTGGTCGTAGTCGACCAGCGAGCCGGTCATGACGCCGGACTGCGGGCTGATCATATAGCTGATCAGCCGGGCAAGCTGCGCCGGCTTCACCAACTGGCCCATCGGCTGCGCTGCCTCGGCCTTTTCCAGCCAGTCGTCCGGCGCGTCGTGCCATTTCTTCTGCACGATCGCCTCGCCCTCGGTATCCATCCAGCCGGGCAACACGGCGTTGCAGCGGATGCGATTGCTGCGATAGGCATTGGCGACATTCTTGGTCAGCGTCGCCAGTGCGCCCTTGCTCGACGAGTAGGGCGCCAGGAACGACTGGCCGCAATGCGCCGACATCGACAGCACATTGACGATCGAGCCGGGCGCCTTGCGGTCGAGCAGATGCGCCACCACACCCTGCATCAGGAAGAAGGGGCCGCGCACATTGGTCTGGAAGATCTGGTCAAAAAGGTCCTCGGAGGTCTCGACCAGTGAGCCGCGGGCCGAGGTGGCGGCGGCGTTGACCAGCGCATTGACGGTGCCGAAATGAGCGATCGCCGTTTCCACGACCCGCTTGCAGTCGGCCACCACTGAGACGTCGGCGCTGATGAAGATGGCGTCGACGCCGTCTTTCGCAAGTGCGGCGACCGCCTTGTCGCCCTTCTCCCTGGAACGGCCGACCAACGCCAGGGCGCGGCAGCCCTCGTCGGCCAGCACCTCGGCGACGGCGAAGCCGATGCCTTGCGCGCCGCCGGTGACGATGGCGCGTGTTTCTGAATTGCGACCGGCGGAACCGTTCATCGCCTTGCTCCTGTGCTTGATGGTCAGACTGTCTTGTCGAGGCGGACGGTCTTGCCTTCCCTCGCCGATTTCAGCGCCGCGTCCGCCAGCCGCAGCGCGACCAGCCCGTCCGCACCGCTTGGCGTCGCCTTGTTGCCTGACGTCGCCGCCGCGATGAAGGCGGCGATCTCGTTGGCATAGGCGTCGAGGTAGCGGGTCATGAAGAAGTCGTGCAGCGGCGGGCGCGTATAGCCCTTTTCATTGGCCAGCTCGATCGACACCGGCCGCTGGTTTTCGGCCGCCACCATGCCTTTCGAGCCATGCACCTCGATGCGCTGGTCGTAGCCATAAGTGGCGCGTCGCGAATTGGAGATGATGCACTGCTTGCCGGAGGCGGTTTCGAGGATGACGCTGACGCTGTCGAAGTCGCCGGCCTCGCCGATCTTCTTATCGACCAGCACCGAGGCATGGGCGCTGACCGCCACCGGCTCCTCGCCGAGCAGGAAGCGCGCCATATCGAAATCATGGATGGTCATGTCGCGGAAGATGCCGCCCGAACGGCCGATATAGTCGAGCGGCGGCGGGCCGGGATCGCGCGACGTGATGGTCACCATCTCGACCGTGCCGATGGCGCCGTCGTCGATCGCCTTGCGCACGGCGGCGAAATGCGGATCGAAGCGGCGGTTGAAGCCGACCATCAAAGTGGCGCCGGCCTTGTCGACCACGGCCAGGCATTCTTCCACTCGGCCGGCGTCGAGGTCGATCGGCTTCTCACAGAAGATCGCCTTGCCGGCCTTGGCGAATCGCTCGATCAGATCGGCATGGGTGTCGGTCGGCGTGCAGATGATGACCGCATCGATATCCCCGGCTTTTTCGATGGCCTCGATGCTGCGCACTTCCGCGCCATAGGCCGACGCCAGATCGGTCGCCGCCTTCTCGAATGCATCGGCAACTGCGACCAGCCTGGCCTGTGGATTGGAACCCACGGCGCGGGCGTGGACCTTGCCGATGCGGCCGGCGCCGAGAAGAGCGAAGCGGAGAGACATGAAAATTTCCTTTGGGATGGTTCGAAATGGAAGTGCGTCTTTACTGCACCGTTCAAGGCAAGGCGCAGTAGATTTTCTTATTTCGGCTGATCGGCGACGGGCCGATGACCCGCCGCGCATCCGCCCTAAGCCGCAAGTTCCGCCTCCCCGGTCTTGGCGCCGGTGATGTATGAGACGATGTCGTTGCCGTCGGTGTCCTCCTTGCGCAGGTTGGCGACGATGCGGCCGCGCCGGAAGACCACGATGCGGTCGACCAGGTCGAACACCTGGCGCATGTTGTGACTGATCAGGATCAGCGGCTCGCCATTGGCTTTCAGCGTGCGGATGATGTTTTCTACCTGCGTCGTCTCCTGCACACCAAGTGCAGCCGTCGGCTCATCCATGATGATGAGCTTGGATGCGAAAGTCGCGGTTCTGGCGATTGCCACGCACTGGCGCTGGCCGCCCGACATGTGGCGGATGGTGTTGGAAAGATTGGGAATTTTCACCGCCGTGCGGATCAGCGCTGCCTCGGTCGCCTTGCGCATGAACTTGCGATCGAGGATCGAGAAAGGCCCGAGATTGAACAGCACCTTTTCGCGGCCGAGAAACAGGTTCGACGGCACGTCGAGATCGTCGGCAAGCGCCAGGTTCTGGAACACGGTCTCGATGCCCGCCTCGCGCGCCGCGATCGGTCCGGCGAAGTTGACTTCCTTGCCGTCGAACCAGATCTTGCCGCTGGTGCGCTGCTCGACGGCGGTGATCTGGCGCACGAAGGTCGATTTGCCGGCGCCATTGTCACCCATGATGGCGACATGCTCGCCCTTGCGCAGTTCGAAATTCGCGCTTTCGAGCGCATGCACGCCGCCATAGTATTTGGTCAGGTTTTCGGTCTTCAGGACGATGTCTGACATGGTCAAGCCCTCATTGCCCGCAGGCGCTGGCGCCACTGATCGAGAACGACTGCGCCGATGATGATCACGCCCTTGACCATCTCCTGGTAATAGGCGTCGAGGCGCAGGAAGGTGAAGCCGGAGATGATGACGCCGAAGATCAGCGCACCGATCACCGTGCCGATGATCGAGCCGCGGCCGCCCGACAGCGAGACGCCGCCGATGACCGCCATGGCGATCGCGTCCAGTTCGTACATCACGCCCATGCCGGCCTGAGCAGTGAGGTTCTTGGAGCTCAGCACCACGGCGGCCAGCGCGGCGAGGATACCGGCAATAACGAAGACGAGGATCTTGTGGTTCTTGACATTTATGCCGGACATGCGCGCGGCGTCCTCGTTGGAGCCGATGGCATAACAGTGCTTGCCGTATCTGGTGTATGACAGGATCAGCTGGAACAAAATCGCCAGCGATATGAAGATGATGACCGGCATCAGCCCCTTGCCGATGGTGGCGAAACTCTCGGTGGGAAACGAGATCGGCTGCCCCTTGGACCACCATTTGGCGACGCCGCGCGCGGTGACCATCATGCCGAGCGTGGCGATGAACGGCGGAATGCGGGTATAGGCGACCAGCGTGCCGTTGATCAGGCCCGCTAGCAGGCCGCAGCCGATCGCGACAAGCACCGGCACGATCACCGGCAGGTCGGTCCAGCCCTGCTCGATGAACATCGCCTTGGGGTTCGGGTTGCCGTTGACCGTCGCCACCTGGGCGAAGCTCATGGCGATCATCGCCGTGGCGCCGACGATCGAACCAGAGGAGAGGTCGATGCCGCCGGAAATGATCACCTGCGTCACGCCGATGGCGATGATGCCGACGATCGACACCTGCAGGATGATGATCTGCAGGCGCGCCTCGTTGAAGATCGTATCGACGTTGGCGCGGGTGTTGAACAGGAAGCTGTCGCCAAGAAAGACGCGGCCTATCAGCTCGAAGGCGCCGACCAGGATGATGAGCGCCAGGAAAACGTTGAATTCGGCAGGCCATGTCCGCTTTTTCGCATCATAGCTCAATCCGCCGACGCCATGGGTTGTCTGTGTCAACTCTTGCTTCCTCCATCAGCAGCAGTCGCCCTCCCGCCGGCTGTCCACGGCGATGAGCGAAAGAGGAGCGGCGCTGTTTTTTGTCCTTCGAACATCGGATTCTCAAAACGGTCCGATGCTCTGACGCGCCGCTCCCTATCGAAAAATGGTCCTCTGCCTCAGTTCTTCTGCAGGAACTTGTCGATGTTTGCCGGCGTGACCAGCTGGAAGGGGATATAGACCTTCTGCTCGACCGCCTCGCCCTTGGAAAGCTTGAGCGCCGCGTCCAGCGCCCCGGCGCCTTGGCCGGCCGCGTCCTGGAACACGGTGACGTCGAGATCGCCCGCCTGCATCGCGGCAAGCGCGTCCTGGGTGGCGTCCACGCCGCCGACAACAACCGACTTCATGTCGATGTTGGCAGCTTTCATGGCCTGGATGGCGCCGATGGCGCTCTCGTCATTGTTGGCGATCACGCCATCGAACGGCGCGCCGGTCGACAGCCAGTTGGTCATCAGGTTCTGTGCTTCCTCGCGTTTCCAGTTCGACGTCTGCTTGTCGATGATCTTGATGAAGCTGCATTCGGGAGTGGCGATCACATCGTCAATGTCCTTGGTGCGCTGCACCGCGGCCTGGTTCGACAGTTCGCCCATGATCACGTAGACATTGGCCTCGGTCTTGCCGGCTTCCTTGAACAGCCGGCAGACTTCCTGGGTCTCGAGAGTGCCTGACTCAACCTCGTTCGAGGCAACGAAAGCCTGGTTGTCCGGCAGCGTGTCGACATTGACCGGCTCGCGGTTGACATAGACCAGCGGAACGTTGGCCGCAGCGGCGGCATCCGACATTGCCTGGGTGGCCGAGGTGTCGACTGGATTGACGACAATCGCGTCGACGCCCGAGGCGACGAAGTTCTTGATCTGGTCGAGTTGCTTGGCGACGTCGTTCTGCGCGTCCTCGACCTGCAGTTCGACGCCTTCCATGCCTTTGGCCTGCTCGATCATGCCGTTGCGCAGCACGGTGAGAAAATTATCGTCGAACAGCGCCATCGACACGCCGATTTTGGCAGCGAGGGCGGACGAGCTCATCAGCGCCAGGAATGCGGCGCCCAACAGCAGCTTTTTCATTCTATTTCTCCTCCACAGAATTGGTGTCCGGCTGCACCGATCTACCCGGAATCCCCGATCTCCCAGGGAATCTCTCCCGATTGCTTCTCCGTTTCCGATGGCGATTTCCGCGTTGGCTGGGGAGGCCAAGCCCTCCGTTGAAACGCATGTCCGGAACGAAAGAACCAAAATACCTAGTGGGTGAAATATTTATTCCATTCTTCGGGCGGGCGTCAAGGAGAATCCGAAAGCGGCTGCCGGATTTTTCGGACAACGCGGCTGAGGGCCGGCAAACCTTCTGCAAGAATCCATCAGGCTGATGGTTCACATCACTGCCGACGCCCCGATCTAAACAGGATGTCTTGGCTGAGCCCAGATGTTCTGCCCGAGCCTAGATGTTTTCCGGCAGATAGATGTCGAAGGGCAGGAAGGTCTGGCCCGGCGCATTGGCGGCGCCTGCCTCGATGGCATGCACCATCAGCCCGACAAGTTCGCGGCATAGTGCTGCCAGCGGCGTCGAAATCACCATGGTCAGGATGTTGTCGGCGAGCGCCGCGCGCGATTCGGCGTTGATCTCGTTGCAGACGACCACTGGCATGTTTGCCGGCCTGGCCGCCCGTAGCGCGGAAACCGCGCCTTCCATGCCGCCGCCAGCGACATAGCAGCCGGCCAGATCCGGGTACCGCGCCAGAAGATCGATCATTGCATCATGGGTCACCTGGTTGGCTTCCAGGTTGACCAGCGTCTCCATCACGGTGAATTCCGGCGCATGCTCGCGGAAAAACGATCTGAAGCCGATCTCGCGCAGCTCATGGCCATGGAAGCGATGGCTGCCGACGAAAAGCGCGACCTTGCCGGGCTTCCTCGCCGCTCTGGCGATCATCCAGGCCGCGGTACGACCGACCTTGCGGTTGTCGAGGCCGACATAGCCCTCGCGGATGCCGGCTGCAAAGTCGGATAGCAGGGAGAAGACGGGTTGCCCCCTCGCCTTCAGGGTCTCGACGGCCGCCGTCAGCGTTGGATGGTCCGGACCGACAAGGGCGACTGCCCTGGATTTCGCCGCCAGCTTGCGCATCTGCGTGGCGATCTCGTCCGGGGCCAGCGAACTGGCGAAATCGATGGTTGCGACGCCGCGGAAGCGCTGCGACTGCGAGACAGCCAGTTCGATCTCGCGGGCGAAATCGCTGTAGAAAACATCATTGCCCCTCAGCAGCAGAAAGCCGAGCCGGTATTCCGGCAGTTCCTGGCGCATCCGCTGCTTGATCAGCCCGGCGGCGTGGTAGCCGATGCTGGTGGCGGCCTCATAGACGCGGCGCGCGGTTTCCTCGCGCACCGGCAGGCGATTGTTCAGCACCCGATCGACGGTGGCGACGCTGACCCCCGAAATGCGTGCCAGATCGGTGATGGTTGGCCGTTTTGCCATACGCTTCCTGCCTGATTGCCTGGCATAGGCTATACATCATTCTGATGGGAAATGATAGAAACTATCTTCATGATGTTGAGCCTATCACGGCTTGGCGTTATTTTAGGGCATAAGCACCTGTGGCAGAGGCACCCGTTCCGACGGATGCCGACGGAGGCAGCCTCAATGGAAGCGACACTATCCGCAATGCCGTCGCGGCGAGACTACAGCCTGCTCGGCCGCGACGCGAAACGCGCCGTCGAGACCGGCCTGGCGGCGGCCGAATGGTATCATACCGACGTGCCCCGCAAGCAGATGAAGGAGCTGATGCAGCGCTCCGATGGGCCGGCGATCCGCGACACCATCATCTGGCTCTCCGCCCTGGTCCTGAGCGGCGCCGGCGGCGCCTGGTTCTGGGGCACATGGTGGTGCGTGCCGTTCTTCTTCGTCTATGGCGTGCTCTACGGCTCTTCCACCGATTCCCGCTGGCACGAATGCGGCCACGGCACCGCCTTCAGGACGCAGTGGATGAATGATGCGGTCTATCAGATCGCCTGCTTCATGATCATGCGCAACCCGGTGACCTGGCGCTGGAGCCATACGCGGCATCACACTGACACGATCATCGTCGGCCGCGATCCGGAGATCGCGGTGATGCGCCCGCCGGACCTGTTGCGCGTCGTGCTCAATTTCTTCGGCATTGTCGATGCCTGGCATGCCATGAGCGACATGGTGCGCAATGCGGCCGGGATCATCAGCCCGGCGGAAAAGACCTTCATTCCCGAGCAGGAGCAGCCAAAGGCGATCCGCATTGCCCGCATCTGGACCGCGATCTATGCCGCGACGATCGCGCTGGCACTTTATAGCGGCTCGTTCCTGCCCTTGATGCTGGTCGGTCTGCCCAGGCTTTACGGCGCCTGGCATCACGTCATGACCGGCCTGCTGCAGCATGGCGGCCTCGCCGAAAATGTCATCGACCACCGCCTCAACAGCCGCACGGTCCACATGAACCCGATCAGCCGCTTCATCTACTGGAACATGAACTACCATGTCGAGCACCACATGTTCCCGATGGTGCCCTATCACGCGCTGCCGAGGCTGCATGAGCTAATCAAGCACGACCTGCCGGCGCCGACGCCATCGATCCTGGCCGGCTATCGCGAGATGGTGCCTGCCTTCCTGCGCCAGCTGCGCAATGAAGACTATTTTCTCAAGCGCGAACTGCCGCCGACTGCCAAGCCTTATCGCGAGGAATTCCACAACGATAACGACGCCGTCGCGGCAGCAGCCGAATGATTTGCGCGCCTGTGCCGGGGCATGTTGACCAAGAAAAATTCTGCCGGGAGGACCAATGAGCGACTGGGTCGAGGCCTGTGGTGCCGATGACATCGACGAAGAGGACGTGATGCGGTTCGACCATGACGGCCGCACCTTCGCCATTTATCGCAGTCCCGACGACGAATATTTCGCGACGGACGGCCTTTGCACGCATGAGAAGGTGCATCTGGCCGACGGGCTGGTGATGGACGACATCATCGAATGCCCGAAGCACAATGGCCGCTTCAACTACAAGACCGGTGCAGCCAGGGGCGCGCCGGTCTGCGTCAATCTCAGGACCTATCCGGTCAAACTCGACGCCGGCAAAATCCTCATTCAGATCGGGTGACGGTGATGGCGAAAGGAATGCTCATCATCGGCGCCGGCGAATGCGGCGGGCGGGCTGCCCTGGCGCTGCGCGATCTCGGCTATGATGGCCCGGTGACGCTGGTCGGCGACGAGCCGCATCTGCCCTATGAGCGGCCGCCGCTGTCGAAGGACGCGATGGCCGGCGATGCGCCGGTGATCAAGGCGATCGCCAGCGACAAAATCCTGGCCGAGAGATCGATAAGACACATCCATTCGGTTCAGGCGGTGGCGATCGACCGCGCTGCGGATGGTGTGCGCCTGTCGGACGGCTCGGCGCTGCCATACGACAAGCTGCTGCTGGCGACCGGTTCCCTGCCGCGCAGACTGGCAATGCCGGGCCTCGGGCCGCGTTGTGTCTATCTCCGGACCTTCAACGACGCGCTGGCCATTCGCGCCCATCTCCGCGCCGGAAACCGCATCGCCATCGTTGGCGGCGGCTTTATCGGTCTTGAGCTCGCCGCCGCGGCACGCAGACTGGGCGCTGTTGTCACCGTCATCGAGGCGCAGCCGCGCATCCTGATGCGCGGCGTGCCGGCCGAGATCGCCAAGATCGTCCACGAGGCGCATGAAGCCGAAGGCGTCAAAATCCTCTGCGGCGACGCAATCGCCGCGATTGCCGATGACGGCGCCGAGGTGAGCATCGCGCTTGCCGGCGGGCAGGACATCGTCGCCGACCTGGCGGTGATCGGCATCGGCGCTGTGCCGGTGACCGGACTTGCCGCAGAAGCGGGCCTGACGATCGACAACGGCATAGCCGTCGATGCCGAGCTTCGCACCAGCGATCCGGATATCTTTGCCGCCGGCGATTGCTGCTCGTTTCCGCTTGCCGTCTATGGCGGCCGGCGCGTGCGGCTGGAGGCCTGGCGCAACGCGCAGGAGCAGGGCGCGCTGGCGGCCAGCAACATGCTTGGCGCTGGTGAGGCCCACTCGGCTGTGCCATGGTTCTGGTCGGATCAGTACGGCCTGACCTTGCAGATATCTGGGCTGTCGGACGAGGGCAGCAAGGTCGTGCGCCGCGACCTCGACGACGGCGCCTTCATCCTGTTTCACCTGGCGCAAGACGGCAGGCTGGTCGCGGCGAGCGGAATCGGTCCGGGCAATTCTGTCGCCCGCGACATCAGGCTGGCCGAGATGCTGATCGCAAAAAGGGCGAAGCCGGCGCCTGAGGCGCTCGGTTCGCAAACGATCAAGCTGAAGTCGCTGCTGGCGGCGTGAGCCTGGTGCGTGCCGATTGTCGAAAGCCGGCGCCGCCCCTCATTGCCCTGCCGGGCATTTCTCCCCGTAAACGGGGAGAAAGAAGCTGGCCGCAACCCTGGCGTTCTTTCTGCAACCCTGGGCGATTGGGGAAATCCTTTGCGAAGGCGTCCTTCTCCCCGTCGCTATACGGGGAGAAGTGCCCGGCAGGGCGATGAGGGGCAGCGCAAACGGCGAAGAGGCGACTTCGAGCTCAAAGTCCAGATCTCAACACCCACTAAAACAGCGCGTTGAGCTCCGGCAGTTTGTCGTTGACCAGCCAGCCATAGTAATTTTCCTCGGGCAGCTTCTCCGGTTCGCCCGCGGCGCGGCGCCTGTCGTTTTCGGCCTTCAGCGCATGCGCACGCTGTTCCGGATTGCCGACATTGTAGAGGGTCGATGTGATGCCGGGATTGCCCGATATGTCGAAGCCGGCAATGCTCTGATAGGCATCGATCGATTTCCGGATCGTCGCCGCGACATAGTCCAAGGTCAGGTCCGGATCCATGATGGTCTTGTAGACCGCGTTCGGATCGCCGACGTCGAGCTTTGGCAGGCCGGACACCTGGTGCACGAGATCGCTCATCTGCAAGGCGGTCAGCGGATTGAGCTGGCCCAGGCCAAAGGTCTGGCCGGCATAATAGGGCTGGAAGAAAGTCGCGCCGAAGCGGTCGTCGGGGAAGCTCTCACCGCCGACAGTCTTGCCGCGAAAGGAAAGGTTCCACACCTGCTCGCGGCATTCCCAGAGCTCGTAACTATCCGATTTGCCGACGCATTCCTGGAATTGCGGCCGTTGCACGAAATCGGTGATGTCTTCGCCTTCATAGGCGAAAGACAGCTTGCTCGACAGATAGGAGATCGCCTTGACGTAGTAGGTCTGCAGCCGGTCGTAGGCGTCGACATTGTAGGTGTGCTCGCCGACGATGGCGCCGACGATATGCATGGGATCGATGCCATAGGTCGCTGCTGCCTGCTCGATCTTGCCGCGAAGACCGGCGTCGTGCTGCAGCAGCGCATAGACCTTGCGGTATTTCGACTGGAAGGTGGTGTTGGTGGCCTGGGTGCGCCGGCTTGAGGCGCCCGGTATGTTGGGCTGCTCGACATGACTGTTGCCCGGCGGCACCATCGTCGCCGCTTCGGCGGCGAACATGGCTGTCGCCAGCGTCAGCCCGAGAGTGACGAGGATCGTTTTTTTCATGCGCCGCCGCCTGCAACAACGCATGACCCTCGGAACCGATTTTCGGGGGTCACGCGCAGAACCAACTGTACAGCGTCCTTTGCGCATCCAAAAAGCTGCGCGGCGCTGGTGTTGCCGGCAAACTAGGTAAAGCTGCAACGGGAGTCGAGAGCCCCGTCGCCCGGCAAGACAAAAGCTGGCCAGATGCTTCCATTTGGCCACACGTGCCGGCTCCGCCGGTCCGACTCTTGCGGATGGATCGCCTGCTACAGGATGAATCGCGACAGATCCGTGTTTCTCGACAGATCGCCGACATGCTTCTCCACATAGGCGGCGTCGACTGTCACCGACGTGCCGTGGCGGTCCGGCGCGTCATATGAGATCTCGTCCAGCACCCGCTCCATCACCGTCTGCAGTCGCCTGGCGCCGATGTTCTCGACGCTGGCGTTGAGATCGACGGCGATGCCGGCCAGTGAATCGATGGCGTCGTCGGTGAAGACGAGATCGACGCCCTCGGTCTTCATCAGCGCGATGTACTGCTTGATCAGGCTGGCCTCGGTCTCGGTCAGGATGCGCACGAAATCGTCCTTCTCTAGCGCACGCAGCTCGACGCGGATCGGCAGACGGCCCTGCAGTTCGGGCAGCAGATCGGATGGCTTGGCAACGTGGAACGCGCCCGATGCGATGAACAGGATGTGATCCGTCTTCACCGGTCCGTATTTGGTCGCGACCGTGGTGCCTTCGACAAGCGGCAGCAGGTCGCGCTGCACGCCTTCGCGGGAAACACCGGCGCCCATGCCGCCTTCGCGCGAGGCGATCTTGTCGATCTCATCGAGGAAGACGATGCCGTCGTTTTCGGTCGATTCGAGCGCCCTGCGCACCACCTCGTCCTGGTCGAGCAGCTTGTCGGACTCGTCGCCGACCAGCACCGCGTAGGATTCCTTCACCGTCGTCTTGCGGGTCTTGGTCTTCTGGCCGCCCATCGCTTTCGACAGCATGTCGTTGATGTTCAACACGCCGATATTGGCGCCCGGCATGCCGGGGATCTCGAAGCCGGGCATGCCGCCGGTGCCGGTATCGCTCACTTCGATCTCGATCTCCTTGTCGTCGAGCTCGCCGTCGCGCAGCTTTTTGCGGAAACTGTCGCGCGTCGCCGGGCTCGCCGTCTTGCCGACGAGCGCCTCCAGCACGCGTTCCTCGGCATTGATATGGGCGCGCGCCTTGACGTCCTCGCGCATCTTCTCGCGCACCAGGCCGATGGCGATCTCGACCAGGTCGCGGATGATCTGCTCGACGTCGCGGCCGACATAGCCGACCTCGGTGAACTTGGTCGCCTCGACCTTGACGAACGGCGCACCGGCAAGGCGCGCCAGGCGGCGCGAGATCTCGGTCTTGCCGACGCCGGTTGGGCCGATCATCAGGATGTTCTTCGGCATCACCTCTTCACGCATCTGGCCTTCGAGCTGCTGGCGGCGCCAGCGGTTGCGCAAGGCGATGGCCACGGCGCGCTTGGCGTCCTTCTGGCCGATGATGAAGCGATCGAGTTCCGAAACGATTTCGCGGGGCGAGAATGTGGTCATATCGCTAAATTCCACTTTGCCACTGCCGGATGGACTCGAACGGATGCAGCAGCATGATCACGTTGAGTGTCAGATTGTCCCTGATGATGTAGCCGACACCGAATTCGAAGATGAGAGCGAGGGTCACGATCACCCATATAGGAAGCCTGCGCGCCATCACAAATCCCAGCACCATCGCCAGCGTGTCCGCCACCGAATTGATGATGCTGTCGCCGTAATAGTCGAGCGAGATCGTGCCGGCGCGGTAGCGCTCGATGATCAACGGGCTGTTCTCGAGAAGCTCCCAGCCGCCCTCGATGACGACAGCAAAAGCCAGCCTGAGCCCGATCGGCGAGCGCGGGAACAGAGCCCACGCCAGCGCGTAGAACAGGAAGCCGTGGATGAGGTGCGAGAATGTGTACCAGTCGGAAATATGCTGGGAATTCTCCGAACTCTGCACGATGCCGTGCCACAGCTTGACATAGCCGCATTCGCAGATCGGCGTTCGGCCCATGCCGTAAAGGGCTCCAGCCTGGAATATAATCAGGCCGAGGACGAGCAGAAGTCCCATCCGCCAGCTGTCTTCATAGGCCGAGACGGTCTTGTCGGCGCCGCTTGTACTCATGCTGTTACTGCCCCTCTTCGGCGCCTTATTCGGCGTCACCCTATTCGATATTGCCCTCTTGGGCGTCGCCCTCTTCGGCGTCAATTGCCATCAGCACGGCGTCGCCATATTCCGATTGCCTGCGATCGATAGCTCTGAACCCGGCCTTTTGATAGGCACGGATCGCTCGTCCGTTGGATGGATCCGGGTCGATGATGACACGCGGTGCCCCTTCCTCGAACAGCTGTTCCACGAACTGCCGGACAATTGCCGAGCCGTGGCCGCGTCCGACAAGCTCGGGCCTGCCGATCGACAGATCGATGCCGAGCGTACCGAAAGGCTGGTCGCTGTAGGGGTGGCCGTCCTCCAGATGCGGATCGTAGCTCTGCATGTAGCCGATCGGCTCGCCGTCGAGCTCGATGATCAGCGGCTCGACGGAAATGCTGTCGATATGCTCGCGGATCTGGGCGATCTCCGTCTCGGGATCGTCCCACCACTCCGCGACATGCGGCTCGGCCAGCCATGCCGCGATCATCGGCAGGTCCGCCTCGGTCACCGGTCGAAAATCATATCTATTTTCTCGTTTGGCCATGATCTCCTGCGAACCGAAGGTCAGCGAAGCAAAAACCGGTTTCCACTTTTCGGGATCATGGCCAGCGGCCGGCTCAGCCGGCATCGAGGATTTCGATGACAAAATTGTTGTTGGTGTAGACGCAGATGTCGGATGCGATCTGCATCGCCTTGCGGGCGATTTCTTCGGCATCCTTGTCGGTGTCCATCAGCGCGCGCGCCGCGGCCAGCGCATAATTGCCGCCCGAGCCGATCGCCATGACGCCATGTTCGGGTTCGAGCACGTCGCCGGTGCCGGTCAGCGCCAGCGAAACCGACTTGTCGGCAACCAGCATCATCGCTTCCAGCCGGCGCAGATAGCGGTCGGTGCGCCAATCCTTGGCGAGTTCGACGCAGGCCCGCGTCAATTGCTCCGGATATTGCTCGAGCTTGGCCTCCAGCCGCTCCAGAAGCGTGAAGGCGTCAGCGGTGGCGCCGGCGAAACCGGCAATAACATTGCCGCTTTTGCCGATTCGGCGCACCTTCTTGGCGTTGCCTTTCATGATCGTCTGGCCAAGGCTGACCTGGCCATCACCGGCGATCACCACCTTGCCGCCCCTGCGCACGGTCAGGATCGTCGTGGCGTGCATGGTCAGTTCGTTCGACATCTCTGCTCCGATCAGCACCGGTCCCGACAAGGCGATTGGCGCATTACGAGTGACTTGATCGACCCTATGTATGCATAGGTCCGACGATTGCCAACCGGTCATCGGCCAGGCTCGATACTGCTTGGCACGGCAACTGGCAATCACCGGATCATGCTGCTAGAAGGCTCTCGTTTTCAAGCATGTGGACGCTTTCAAGCATGTGGACGCTTGAACGCCTGAACTCTGGACAAGGATGAGCATGCCGCCCCGTTCCGCCAACGCAAACCGCAAGACCAGGGAAACCGACATCTCCGTATCGGTCCAGGTCGACGGCTCGGGAAAATCCGATATTTCGACGGGCGTCGGCTTCTTCGACCACATGCTGGACCAGCTGTCGCGCCATTCGCTGATCGACATGACGGTCAAGGCCAAGGGCGACCTCCACATAGACGACCACCACACGGTCGAGGACTCTGGCATCGCGCTCGGTCAGGCGCTGGCCAAGGCACTGGGCGAGCGGCGCGGCATCATGCGCTATGCCTCGATCGATCTCGCCATGGACGAGACGCTGACGCGCGCGGCGATCGACGTTTCCGGCCGTCCTTTCCTTGTCTGGAACGTTGTGTTCTCGTCGCCGAAGATCGGCACGTTCGACACCGAACTGGTGCGCGAATTCTTCCAGGCCCTGGCGCAAAATGCCGGCATCACGCTGCATGTCACCAACCATTACGGCGCCAACAATCACCACATCGCCGAGACCTGCTTCAAGGCGGTGGCGCGTGCGCTGCGTTTCGCGCTTGAAAGCGACCCGCGCCAGCCTGACGCGGTTCCTTCCACCAAGGGATCTCTGAAGGGATAGGCCATGGCCGTCTATGTCGTGATGGAACCGCCGGGCCGCGGCGAAAAGCCTGACACAACGGCCTTTGTCCGTGATGGGTTTTCCTGGCTTGGCTTCCTCGTGCCGCCGCTGTGGCTACTCTGGCACCGGTTGTGGATCGAGGCAGCACTGGCGTTTGTCGCCATGGCTCTGCTTTCGATGCTTGCCGAAGGGCTGAGCCTTGGGCTGGCCGGCCCGCTGCTGTCGCTGCTGGTATCGCTCTATGTCGGGCTGGAAGGGCAGGCCTTGCGGATCGCCGCGCTGCGCCGTCGTGGCTGGCACGAATGGGGCGTCGTCGAGGCCGACAGGCTCGACGATGCCGATACGCGCTATGTGCTGGAAGCCGAAGCGCGTGCGGATGAGCCAGCGCCGGTGCCGCGCATCGTTCCGGACGCTGCCCATGCCCGGCCGGCACACACAGGCTTGGTGCTCGGACTGACGCACACGCCGGGAAGACCCTGACATGCGGGTCGCGATCATCGATTATGGCTCGGGCAATTTGCGCTCGGCCACCAAGGCCTTCGAGCGCGCCGCGCACGAGGCCGGCATCGCCGCCGCCATCGACCTGACCGCCGATGCCGAGCGTGTCAGAACCGCCGACCGCATCGTCCTGCCCGGCGTCGGCGCCTATGCCGATTGCGCGGCCGGGCTGCGCGCCGTGGCCGGCATGTGGGAAGCGGTCGAGGAGGTCGCTATCGTCAAGCGGCGGCCGTTCCTCGGCATCTGCGTCGGCATGCAGCTGATGTCGGAGCGGGGCCTGGAAAAGACTGTCACAAAAGGCTTTGGCTGGATCGCCGGCGATGTCAAGGAGATCACCCCGGCCGATCCTGCGCTAAAAATCCCGCAGATCGGCTGGAACACGATCGAGCTCACGCGCAAGCATCCGCTGTTTTCCGGCATTCCGACAGGCAGCAAGGGGCTGCACGCCTATTTCGTTCATTCCTACCATCTCGACGCGCAGAAGCCGGACGAGGTGCTGGCGATTGCCGACTATGGTGGTCCGGTTACAGCTGCTGTTACCAGCGACAATCTCGCCGGCACGCAGTTTCATCCCGAAAAGAGCCAGGCGCTTGGCCTGGCGCTGATCACCAATTTCCTGCGCTGGAGGCCCTAAGAAATGAGCAAGAAAGGCTACTGGATAGCGATGGTCGATGTCCGCGATCCCGACGGCTACAAGCAGTATATCGAGGCGAACGCGGCGGCTTTTGCGAAATATGGCGCGAAGTTTCCCGTGCGGGCGGGGCGTTATGCGAACCCGGAAGGGGCGACAGGCAACCGCCACGTCCTGGTCGAGTTCGAGTCCTACGACAAGGCGATAGAATGCTACGAATCGCCTGAATACCGGGAGGCATTGAAGTACAGGCTTGCCGCCTCGACCGGTCACTTCGTCATTGTTGAAGGCGCCTGAACGGTGATCCTGTTCCCGGCCATCGACCTCAAGGACGGCAAGTGCGTGCGCCTGAAGCACGGCGATATGGCGACCGCGACGATTTACAATGACGACCCGGCCGCGCAGGCCAGGGCTTTCGAGCAACAAGGCTTTGAATGGCTGCATGTCGTCGACCTCAACGGCGCCTTCAAGGGCCAGAGCGTCAACGGCGCGGCGGTCGGCGCCATTCTCAAGGCAACGAAGAACCCGGTGCAGCTCGGCGGCGGCATCCGCACCCTGGCGCAGGTCGAGGACTGGCTCGATCGCGGCCTGGCCCGCATCATTCTCGGCACGGTGGCGGTGCGCGATCCGGATCTGGTCAGGCAGGCCTGCAAGGCATTCCCGGGCAAGATCGCCGTCGGCATCGACGCCAAAGGCGGCAAGGTGGCGGTCGAGGGCTGGGCCGAGGCCTCTAGTCTCGGCGTCATCGAACTGGCGAAGAAGTTCGAGGGCGCCGGCGTTGCCGCCATCGTCTACACCGACATCGACCGCGACGGTGTGCTGACCGGCATCAACTGGGACGCCACCATCGATCTTGCCGACGCCGTGTCAATCCCGGTCATCGCCTCCGGCGGGCTGGCCTCGATCGCCGACATCGTGCGCATGACGATGCCCGATGCGCAAAAGCTCGAAGGCGCCATCTCAGGGCGTGCACTTTATGACGGACGTATCGACCCGGCCGAGGCATTGGCGATCCTGGCGGCCGGCCCGGAGAAGGCGAGGGCGCGATGAAACTCTCGATCATCCTCGCACCCTATGACAGCGGCCTTTACCATGCGGGCTTTGGCCAGGGCCCCGACGCCATCATTGCCGGCGGCCTTGTCGACGAACTTGCCCTGCGCGGCCATGATGTCATCGTCGAGGACATCGGCGAGGTCGGCGATGCCCAGAGACGCGAAATCGCGACAGGTTTCGCGGTTTGTCGGGCAGTCGCCACCAAGGTCGACATGGCGCGCGACGATGAGCGTTTTCCCATCGTGCTCGCCGGAAATTGCCTGACCGCCGCCGGTGCGGTGGCTGGCGACGCCGCTGATTCGATCATCTGGATCGATCAGCATGGCGATCTCAACACGCCCGAGACGTCCGCCTACGGCTTTCTCGACGGCATGGCGCTGGCGACGACGCTGGGGCTCTGCTGGCGGCCGATGACGTCAGCGATTCCCGGCTTCCAGGCGATCGACCCGTCGCGGTGCATGCTGGTCGACGCGCGCGACCTCGATCCAGATGAAAGGCGGCTTCTCGAGACGTTGCCGATCATTCGCGCCCAGTGGACCGATGCACTCGACAATGTCGGAAAGCTCAAGGCGGCCGGCGCGGCCCAAGTGCATTTGCATCTTGATCTGGATGTTCACGATCCGGATGTGCTGCAAGTGAACCGCTATGCGCTGCCGGGAGGTCCAAATCCGGAGCAGCTGCGGCAACTGGTTTGCGGGCTGGCCAAGTCGATCCCAATCGTCGGCATCACCCTGTCGGCCTATGATCCTGCCTTTGACGCCAAAGGCGAGGTTCCGCCTGTCGTTGGGCAATTGCTTGGCGATTTTCTTGCCGCGCATGCGAGGATCTGATGCTGAAAGCCCGCGTCATCCCCTGTCTCGACGTCAAGAACGGCCGCGTCGTCAAAGGCGTCAATTTCGTCGACCTGATCGATGCCGGCGATCCGGTCGAAGCGGCCAAGGCCTATGATGCCGCCGGCGCCGACGAGCTCTGCTTCCTCGACATAACCGCCTCGTCCGAAAATCGCGAGACCATCTTCGACATCGTCGCCCGCACCGCCGAGCAATGCTTCATGCCGCTGACCGTCGGCGGCGGCGTGCGCCAGGTCGCCGACATAAGAAAGCTGCTTTTGGCCGGCGCCGACAAAGTGTCGATCAACACGGCGGCAGTGAGGAATCCCGATTTCATCGCCGAGGCGGCCGACAAGTTCGGCAACCAGTGCATCGTCGTCGCCATCGATGCCAAGATAGTGTCAGGCGAAGGCGAGGCCGACCGCTGGGAGATTTTCACCCATGGCGGCCGCGAGAAGACCGGCATCGACGCGGTCGAATTCGCTCAGCAGATGGTCGATCGCGGCGCCGGCGAGATCCTGCTGACGTCGATGGACCGCGACGGCACCAAGGCCGGCTACGACATCGCGCTCACCCGCGCGGTCGCCGACGCCGTGCGTGCGCCGGTCATCGCCTCCGGCGGCGTCGGCACGCTCGATCACTTGGTCGAGGGCATTCGCGACGGCCATGCCGGCGCGGTGCTGGCGGCATCGATTTTCCATTTCGGTACGTACAGCATTGCTGAAGCCAAGTCGCACATGGCCCGCGCCGGCCTGCCGATGCGACTGGACTCGTCAGGGGATCGGCTCTAAAGCATGATCCCGAACCGAAGGTCCGCGCCAGCCAAAAAGGGGGAACCGGTTTCGGAAAAGATCATGCTTAAACAAGCAGATAGATGGCGCCATGGCTGAGTTTTCGCTCTCCGATCTGGAGACAATCATCAGGGAACGCGCGCATTCCGGCGATCCGGATTCGTGGACGGCAAAGCTGTTCGCGCGCGGCATCGACAAGGCGGCGCAGAAGCTCGGCGAAGAGGCGGTCGAAACGGTGATCGCGGCCGTTGGCGGTGACAGACAAGCCCTCGTTTCGGAAAGCGCCGATCTCATCTATCATTGGCTCGTCGTTCTGGGCGTCGCCGGCGTTCCGCTTGCCGATGTCCTGACCGAACTCGAGCGCCGCACCGGTCGTTCGGGCATCGCCGAAAAGGCGTCTCGGCAGGACCGGGGCTGATCGCTGCGGAGGGCAGGAAACTCGATGGACCAGCTCGCCCCCACCGAGAAATATTCGCCCTTCCGTTTTTTCTCGGCGGAAGAATGGTCGCAGTTCCGCGCCGACACGCCGATGACGCTCGGCGAGGACGAGATCCGTCGCCTGCGTTCGCTCAACGACCCGGTCGACCTCGAAGAGGTCAAGCGCATCTATCTTTCGCTATCTCGGCTGTTGTCGGCCCATGTCGAGGCCAGCCAGCTGCTGTTCAGGCAGCGCCAGGCCTTCTTCAACGCGGTGGATGTCGTCAAGACGCCCTTCATCATCGGCATTGCCGGCTCCGTCGCGGTCGGCAAATCGACCACGGCGCGCGTCCTCAAGGAATTGCTGGCGCGCTGGCCGTCGAGCCCCAAGGTCGATCTGATCACCACCGACGGCTTCCTGCTTCCCAACGAAATCCTGCGCCGCAACAATTTGATGGAGCGCAAGGGCTTTCCCGACAGCTACGATGTCGGCGCCCTGCTGCGTTTCCTGTCGGGCATCAAATCGGGGCAGCGCAATGTCCGCGCGCCAGTCTATTCGCACCTGACCTACGACGTCGTTCCCGGCGCGTTCCAGACCATCGACCGGCCGGACATATTGATCTTCGAAGGCATCAACGTCCTGCAGCCGGGCAAGCTGCCAAAGGACGGCAAGATCGTGCCTTTCCTGTCGGATTTCTTCGACTTCGCCATCTATATCGATGCCGAAGAGGAGCTGATCCATCAATGGTACATCGCCCGCTTCATGCGGCTGCGCGAGACCGCCTTCCGCGATCCGGACTCCTTCTTCCACCGCTATTCGCAACTTTCGCAAGCAGCGGCCCGCGCCATCGCCGAAGGCCTGTGGGCCAACATCAACCTGAAGAATCTGCGCGAGAACATTCTGCCGACGCGAGCCCGCGCCGATCTCATCCTGCGCAAGGGCGCCAATCATCTGGTCGAGGAAGTGGCGCTCAGGAAGCTGTAACGAAGCGGTTAACGGCGCTTTAGGCAGTGCCCGCTATCGTTCGATTGCAAATTCCAGAGCATTTGTCGGGAGCAGCCGGTGATCAATATGCCTGCATTGCGCCGGCCACCGCTTTTGCGAGACAGCATTAGCCAGGATAGGTCACCCGCCGCAGCGTCAGATTGATCCGGCCGCCATTCCTGAGCAGTGCCGAGGTCGACGGATAAATACGGTCGACGCCGTGGAAACAGAGGCGCCCTTGGCCGCCAAGCACGACGACGTCGCCGCTTTTCAGCCTGAACGATTTGGTGCCGCCTTCGCGCGTGCTCTGGCCGACCCTGAACAGGCAATCGTCGCCCAGTGAAACGGAGACGACCGGCGCGGAGAAATCGATCTCGTCGCGGTCCTGATGAAGGCCCATCTTCGCGTCGGGCGAATAGAAATTGACCAGGCAGGCCTCCGGCGGATGGGGATAGGCAGACACCTCGCGCCACAGCTCCAGCAGCACGTCCGGGATCGGCGGCCAGGGCGTTCCGGTTACCGGGTGCGTCGGCTGGTAGCGATAGCCGTGCTGCTTGTCGGTGACCCAGCCAAGCGAACCGCAATTGGTCATGCGCACGCTCATCTCCTTGCCGGTGCGCGGCATCGCCGGCACGAACAGCGGCGCTTCCTGCACGACCTGCCTCACATCCTCGATCAGCGCTTCCTGCACGGCGCGGGATAGGTAGCCGGGCATGTGGCGGACGCCTCTGGGCAGAACGAGCATCAGCTTGGTCGCTTCATCGGGTTCATCTGGCGGACAATGCCACCAACAAACAAGAACGGCGACCCGAAAGCCGCCGTTCTTGTCCTTGGATGGCAATCGCCAGCTTAAGGTGTGGTGAGATTCAGGTCAGGCCGAGCCGGAGTCGAAGACGGGCGCGAAGCGACCAAACAGGTGGTTTCCGAGAACCGGAGCGGAGCGTACTTAAGTACGTGAGCCCGCGCATGACCCCGAAATCGAGATCGATTTCGGCAAGGTCATGCGCAAAATCAAAGTTCTACAGCGTCCTTTGCGCGCCCAACAAGGCGCGCGGCGCTGTAGTAAGCGCAGGAAACCGCCGTTTGCAGGCCGGCATCACCTGAATATCAACATACCTTAGTCGAGATCCGGGATGCGCAGAACCTGCCCCGGATAGATCTTGTCCGGGTCGGTCAGCATCGGCTTGTTGGCCTCGAAAATGATCGTGTTCTTCGCACCCTTGCCCTTGCCATAGCTCTTTTCGGCGATCTTCCAGAGATTGTCGCCTTTCTTGACCGTGTAGAAGGTCGGTTGCTTGGCCGGGGCTGCGGGCGTGCCGGCCTCGGGCGCGGCGACCTGCAATTCATCCGCCTGCACCTTGGACACGCCGAGCGTGTTGCCGACGGCGATGATGGCTTTTTCGAAGATCGACTGATCCTTGACCACGCCTTTCAGCACAGCCGTATCGCCCTTGACGTCGACTTCCACATTGTCGGTGCCGAGCGCGTGCGAATCGAGTTCCTTCTTCAGCGTATCGGCGGTCGGCTCCGGCTCATCGTCGCCGAAGCCGAGCTTCTTGCCGACGTCCTTGACGAAATCAAACATGCCCATCTGCGGTCTCCTTGCTGTGACGAGTACCGAACTTGCCACCTGCAACCTCGAATTGGAAGCGGTCTCGACCGCGATCGATGTCGCGCCCGCCGCATCGGCCCAGAACTCGGAATCGATCTTTGGAAAAGCACCATGCGTGGCTGCCCGAGCGCGCACCCTTTGCGTCCGGGTGGACGCGCGTCAATCGTCGTCCACCCGACCGCGCAGCTTCTTGATCGTGCCGCGCCCAGCCTTGGTCTTCAGCCGCCTTTCGACCGCGCCTTTCGACGGCCTCGTCTTCTTGCGCGGCGGCGGCGGCGGTTCGGCGGCCTTGGCAACCAGTTCGGCAAGCCGCGCCCGGGCGTCCGCCCGGTTCTGCTCTTGCGTGCGGAAGCGTCCGGCCTCGATGACGATGACGCCGTCCTTGGTGGCGCGCTGGCCGGCCAGCTTAATGGTTCGCTCGCGGACGCGCTCCGACAGGCCAGGCGCATTCGCTGCATCGAAGCGCAATTGCACCGCCGTCGCCACCTTGTTGACGTTCTGGCCGCCGGGGCCGGACGAGCGGATAAAGTCCTCCTGCAGGTCATCCGGATGGATCACCGCATCGTCGGCAATGATGATCTTGTCGTCGGCGTTCATGCCGCAGTCATGGCGCGGCGAACGAAAAAAGAAAAGGCCCGGGTCGGGCCTTCCCCCGGGTCGGGCCCTCCCGATCCCGGTCCCGGGTCGGGCGTTCCCGACCCCGGTCCGGCGCATCGAGACGCAGCGGCGACTATTCCGCGGCTTCGCGCATGCGCGGCGCGGCGCCGAGCACGATGGCGTCGACATGCGGTTCGAATTTTTCGAAATTGACGGCGAACATGCCGACCAGCCTTGCCGCCTGCAGGTCATAGGCTGAGGTATCGGCCCATGTCGATCGTGGATCGAGAATGGCACGGTCGACGCCCGCGACCGCCACCGGCACCTCGAAACCAAAATTGGCGTCGGTCCGGTAATCGGCCCCTTTCAGCGAGCCGTCGAGCGCCGCGGCGAGCAGCGCCCGCGTCGCCTTGATCGGCATCCGCTTGCCGGTGCCGTAGGCGCCGCCGGTCCAGCCGGTGTTGACCAGCCAGCAATCGACACCGTGATGGGCGATCAGTTCGCGCAGGAGATTGCCGTATTCCGACGGATGGCGCGGCATGAACGGTGCGCCGAAACAGGTCGAAAACGTCGCTTCGGGTTCGGTGACGCCCTTTTCGGTCCCTGCCACCTTGGCGGTGTAGCCGGAGAGGAAATGATACATCGCCTGCGCCGGAGTCAGCCGGGCGATCGGCGGCATCACGCCGAATGCGTCGGCGGTCAGCATGATGATGTTTTTCGGGTGACCGGCGCGGCCCGTCTTGCTGGCGTTGGGGATGAAGTGGAGCGGATAGGCGCAGCGCGTGTTTTCAGTGAGATTGCCGTCGTTGAAATCCGGCACGCGGCCCGCGTCGAGCACCACATTCTCCAGCACCGTGCCGAAGCGCTGGGTGGTGGCGAAGATCTCCGGCTCGGCTTCGGCCGAGAGCTTTATCGTCTTGGCATAGCAGCCGCCTTCGAAGTTGAAGATGCCATGCGGACCCCAGCCGTGCTCGTCGTCGCCGACCAGCGTGCGCGACGGATCGGCCGACAGCGTCGTCTTGCCGGTTCCCGAGAGGCCGAAGAAGATGGCCGCGTCTCCGCCGGCGCCTTCATTGGCCGAGCAATGCATCGGCATCACGCCCTTCGCCGGCAACAGATAGTTGAGCACGGTGAACACCGATTTTTTCATTTCGCCGGCATACGAGGTGCCGCCGATCAGCACGATCATGCGCGTCAGATCGACGGCGATCACCGTTCCGGTTCGGCTGCCGTGGCGGACGGGATCGGCACGGAACGACGGCAGGTCGATGATCGTCAACTCGGGCACGAAATTATCGAGCTCGGCGGCTTCCGGGCGAATGAGCAGATTGCGGATGAACAAGGAGTGCCAGGCAAGCTCCGTGACGACCCGGGTCGTCAGCTTCAAGTCCTCATCGGCGCCGCCGACCAGGTCCTGCACATAAAGATCCTTGTCCGCCGCGTGGGCGCGAAAATCGGCGAGCAGCGTATCGAACTGGGCCGGCGAGATCGACTTGTTGTTGTCCCACCAGACATGCGGCCCGGTGGTCTCGTCGCGCACGACGAATTTGTCCTTGGGCGAGCGGCCGGTGTGCTGCCCGGTCTCGGCGACCAGTGCGCCATGCGCGGTAAGCCGGGCCTCGCCGCGGCGGATCGCCTCCTCGTAAAGGACGGCCTCGCCGAAATTGTAGCGCACCGCGCCGGTGGTTTTCAGGCCGATCCGGTCGATCGCCCATGCGGGATTGCGTTTGCCGGCTTCCGACATGAGGGGTTCCTTCTTCGATTGCAGCATCTTGGCCGGCGAACTTCCGGAGCCCCCAACGATGGAGACTGTAACGGTCAGAACCAGAAAAGCCAAATGATATCAAATATTTAATCGATTTAAATAATTTGAAAGTTGTTTAAATCGTTTATATGTGCGAAAAATCAGGCGGGTGCCCAAAGGATTGGCGGTCTGTATCGGTTCAATCCATGTTGAGGTGAGATTGTGGCCGCCGGCATGCCGCTCGTGACAGCGGACGAAGCCTGTGCCACATTTTGTACCTAATTTGTCCTGCAAAAGCCCCTTCTCGACCAAAGAAGGGACAGCTCATGAGGGAGCCACTTGAAATGGCAACAATCGCGCTTGTCGACGACGACCGCAACATTCTGACTTCGGTGTCGATCGCCCTCGAATCGGAGGGGTATCGCGTCGAAACCTATACGGATGGGGCGTCGGCGCTGGAAGGTCTGGCGGCGCGCCCGCCGAATCTCGCCATCCTCGACATCAAGATGCCGCGCATGGACGGCATGGAGCTTCTGCGGCGGATGCGCCAGAAATCCGACCTGCCGGTGATCTTCCTGACCTCCAAGGACGACGAGATCGATGAGCTTTTCGGCCTCAAGATGGGCGCCGACGACTTTATCCGCAAACCCTTCTCGCAGCGTCTTCTGGTCGAGCGGGTTCGCGCCGTGCTGCGCCGTGCCAGCGCCCGCGAGGCGTCGGCCAAGACGCCCAACCAGCAGGCCCGTTCGCTTGAGCGCGGCCAGCTTGTCATGGACCAGGAGCGCCACACCTGCACCTGGAAAGGCGAGCCGGTGACGCTTACCGTCACCGAATTCCTGATCCTGCATTCTCTGGCCCAACGCCCCGGTGTGGTAAAAAGCCGTGATGCGCTGATGGATTCGGCCTATGATGAGCAGGTCTATGTCGATGACCGCACCATCGACAGTCACATCAAGCGCCTTCGCAAGAAGTTCAAGGCCGTCGATGATGACTTCGAGATGATCGAAACCCTTTACGGAGTCGGATATCGGTTCCGCGAAGCGTAAATAGGCAATAGGCAGTAGGGAATAGTCGGTAGTCAGTTTTGAATGGTGCGAACGGCCACTCAGCATCGCCGCGACCTCAGCCAACCATTTCTCTATTCCCTACTGCCTACTCACTAATTACTAAGCGGGGGCTGCTATTCGATGGCAGTGGACGTAGAGCGAGTGAGACGGACGGGCGCCCGGCGCCCGTCGCGGATTCTGCCCGCATTCCTGTCGAGGATCACGGTGCCGATGCGCCGCTTCCTCGGCCACCATATCTTTTCCAGCCTGACGCGGCGCATTCTCTTCCTCAACCTCGCCGGCTTGGCCGTCCTGGTCACCGGCATTCTCTACCTCAACACGTTTCGCGACGGGCTGATCGATGCCCGCGTCGAGAGCCTGATGACCCAGGGCGAGATCATCGCCGGCGCGATCGCGGCATCGGCGACGGTCGAGACCGATTCGATCAGCATCGATCCGGAAAAGCTGCTTGAACTGCAGGCCGGCGAAAGCCTGGGCCCCGGCTCCGATCAGCTCGACAATCTGGACTTTCCGATCAATCCTGAGCGCGTCGCGCCGGTGCTCAGGCGCTTGATTTCGCCGACGCGGACGCGCGCCCGGATCTATGACCGCGACGCCAATCTTCTGCTCGATTCGCGCCACCTCTATTCGCGCGGCCAGATCCTTCGCTACGATCTGCCGCCGACCGACAAGGAAGAGCCCGATCTTCTCGAGCGAATCCAGAAATTCGTCTTCGACTTCTTCCGCAACACCGCGCTGCCGGTCTACCATGAGCAGCCGGGCGGCAACGGCGCTGCATTTCCGGAGGTGGTCAAGGCGCTTACCGGCAGCCCGTCGACCATCGTGCGGATCTCGGAACAGGGCGAGCAGATTGTTTCGGTCGCCGTGCCGATCCAGCGCTTCCGCGCCGTCCTCGGCGTGCTGATGCTGTCGACGGAAGGCGGCGACATCGACAAGATCGTCGCGGCCGAGCGCAAGGCGATCCTGCGCGTCTTCGGCATCGCCGCCCTTGTCACCGCCATCCTGTCGATGCTGCTTGCCTCGACCATCGCCAACCCGCTGCGCCGGCTGTCGGCGGCGGCGGTCAGGGTGCGGCGCGGCGTCAAGAATCGCGAGGAAATCCCGGACTTCTCCGATCGGCAGGACGAGATCGGCAATCTGTCGATCGCCGTGCGCGACATGACCAATGCGCTCTACGCCCGCATCGAGGCGATCGAAAGTTTCGCGGCCGACGTATCGCACGAATTGAAGAACCCGCTGACCTCGCTGCGCAGCGCGGTAGAGACCCTGCCTCTGGCCAAGAACGAGGCGTCGCGCGCCCGGCTGATGGAGATCATCCAGCACGACGTCCGGCGGCTGGACCGTCTCATCACCGACATTTCCGATGCCTCCCGTCTTGACGCCGAGCTCGCGCGCGAAGACGCAGGAACCGTGGATCTCAAGAAATTCATCACCGATCTGGTCGACGTTTCGCGCACGGCCACGCGCAACAAGAAGACGGTCGATATCGAGTTCAAGGTCGCCAAACTGCCGCAGGGCGTCAAAGGCTATTTCGTCGCCGGCCATGATCTGAGGATCGGCCAGGTCATCACCAACCTGATCGAGAATGCCCGCTCCTTCGTTCCTGAGGAGCGCGGCCACATCGCCCTATCGCTGGCGCGCGCCGGCAAGGTCAACATCATCACCGTCGACGACAATGGTCCCGGCATAAGGGCCGACAACATCGACCGCATCTTCGAGCGCTTCTACACCGACCGGCCGGCCGGCGAGGCGTTCGGCCAGAACTCGGGTCTTGGCCTGTCGATCAGCAGGCAGATCGTCGAAGCCCATGGCGGCACGCTGACCGCCGAGAACATCCCGGGCACCAAACCCGGCGAGATCAAGGGCGCGCGTTTCGTCGTGACACTGCCGGCGGAAGGCTGACGCATGATCCCGAAAAGTGGGAACCGGTTTTCGGACAAGATCATGCCTGAACCAACAAGCATGATCCCGAAAAGTGGGAACCGGTTTTCGGACAAGATCATGCGTGAACCAAAAAGCATGATCCGAAAAGTGGGAACGGATTTTCGGCCAAGATCATGCGTGAAACAAAAAGCATGATCCCGAAAAGTGGCGACCGGTTTCCGGACAGGAACTCATGCGTGAGCCGACTGTGAAGGCTGAGAACATTCACGGCACGGCGATCCTGATCGGCGAGCGTGGTGTCCTCATCACGGGACCGTCCGGGTCGGGCAAGACGACGCTGGCGTTCGCCCTCATCGATCATTGCCGCCAACGTGGATTGTTTTCGCGGCTGATCGGTGACGACAGGCTCCTCGCGGCCGATCACGCGGGGCGGCTGGTCTGCCGGGTGCCCGCTCCCATCGCCGGCCTCGCCGAGGTGCCCGGATTCGGCCCGCGGCCATTGTCGTTCGAGCCCGGCGGCGTCATCGACCTTTGCGTCCGGCTGGTCCCGGCAAGCGAAATGGACCGCTTCCAGGAAGATGCCAGCGAGTTCATCGCGGGCTGTCCGCTGCCGCGTATTGATCTTGCCGAACGCAATGTTCCGGCGGCCCTGCCGGCCGTGATGGCGCGGCTGCCAATTGCGCCTTTCGTATGATGCGATTTCGAATTGTTGCTGCAATGCGTCAAAATGGCCTGCGCCTGTGCAATTTTGGGCTTGTCAACGCGCCTCGCGTCGACAAGATAGCGCTCCCGCCGCCTGAAAAGGCCGGCGAGCATGAAACGCCTGTTAAGCGGCGATGACGGGAGCCACCAAAGAATGATCGGACTCGTGCTTGTAACGCACGGTCAACTGGCCGCCGAATTCCGCCATGCCGTGGAACATGTCGTCGGGCCACAAGACAGTTTCGAGACCGTCGCGATCGGCGCCGATGACGATATGGAGCAGCGCCGCAGCGACATCATCGATGCCGTTGCCCGTGTCGACACGGGAGCGGGCGTCATCGTCTTGACAGACATGTTCGGCGGCACGCCGTCCAATCTTGCAATTTCGGTGATGGAATCCGGTCGTACCGAGGTCATTGCCGGCATGAACCTGCCGATGCTGATCAAGCTGTCCAGCATTCGCAAGGGCGACAATATGAGCGCAGCGCTGGACGAGGCGCAGGCGGCCGGCCGCAAATACATCAATGTCGCCAGCCAGCTTCTGAGCAGCAAATGAGCGCGCTGTCGGCCAACAAGGGTGACATCGTCCGGGAATTTCCAATCGTCAACCAGCGTGGCCTGCATGCCCGCGCCTCGGCAAAATTCGTTCAGGTTGCCAGCGGCTTCGACGCCTCCGTCCAGGTCGAGAAGGACGGCGTCACGGTTGGTGGCACCTCGATCATGGGCCTCATGATGCTGGCGGCAAGCCCCGGCTATTCGATCCGCGTCACCGCCAGCGGCCCGGAGGCCGAGCAGGTGATCGACGCGCTGGAGCAACTGGTCGCCTCCCGCTTCGGCGAAGAGTCCTGACGCCTGGAGCGCGTCGCGGCTGAACCCGATTTCGCGCCGGCGCGCCTCTGAGGACATGCACGGATAAAGATTTCTTTATGTCCCATTGTCGTCCGACCGACGATCTGCTAGTCAGGCCGGCAACTCGCGCCCTTCGACACGCCTTCCGGCGCGGGCGCATCCCGAAGACAATTCTTGATCGGAGCACTGCCATGACGGGTAGCAATGACTATGTGGTCGCCGACATCTCGCTTGCCGGCTGGGGCCGCAAGGAGATCGAGATCGCCGAAACCGAAATGCCGGGCCTGATGGCCTGCCGCGAAGAATTTGGCAAGGCGCAGCCGCTCAAGGGCGCGCGCATCACCGGCTCGCTGCACATGACCATCCAGACGGCGGTGCTGATTGAAACGCTGAAGGCGCTCGGCGCCGAGATCCGCTGGGCCTCCTGCAACATCTTCTCGACCCAGGACCATGCGGCCGCGGCCATCGCCGAGACCGGCATTCCGGTCTTCGCGGTCAAGGGCGAGTCGCTCGAGGACTACTGGGTCTACACCGACAAGATATTCCAGTGGGCCGATGGCGGCACCTCCAACATGATCCTCGACGATGGCGGCGATGCCACCATGTACATCCTGATCGGCGCGCGCGCCGAAGCCGGCGAGGATGTGCTCTCCAATCCAGGCAGCGAGGAGGAAGAAATCCTGTTTGCCCAGATCAAGAAGCGGATGGCGGCATCGCCCGGCTTCTTCGCCAAGCAGAAGGAGGCGATCCGCGGCGTCACCGAAGAGACGACGACCGGCGTCAACCGGCTCTATCAGTTGCAGAAGAAGGGCCTGCTGCCGTTCCCGGCGATCAACGTCAACGACAGCGTGACCAAGTCGAAATTCGACAATAAATATGGCTGCAAGGAATCGCTGGTCGACGGCATTCGCCGCGGCACCGACACGATGATGGCCGGCAAGGTTGCGGTCGTCTGCGGCTATGGCGACGTCGGCAAGGGCTCTTCGGCGTCGCTCAAGGGCGCCGGCGCCCGCGTCAAGGTCACCGAGGTCGATCCGATCTGCGCATTGCAGGCGGCAATGGACGGCTTCGAAGTCGTCACCCTCGAAGATGCCGCCCCGACCGCCGACATCATCATCACCACCACCGGCAACAAGGATGTCGTCACAATCGACCATATGCGGGCGATGAAGGACATGGTGATCGTCGGCAATATCGGCCACTTCGACAACGAGATCCAGGTGGCGTCGCTGCGCAATCTGAAGTGGACCAACATCAAGCCGCAGGTCGACATGATCACCTTCCCGGACGGCAAGCGGATGATCCTTTTGTCGGAAGGCCGCCTGCTCAATCTCGGCAACGCCACCGGCCACCCGAGCTTCGTCATGTCGGCGTCGTTCACCAACCAGGTGCTGGCCCAGATCGAGCTGTACAGCAAGCCCGGCCAGTATCAGAACCAGGTCTATGTCCTGCCGAAGCATCTCGATGAAAAGGTCGCGCGCCTGCATCTCGACAAGCTCGGCGCCCGGCTTACCGAACTGTCCGGCGAACAGGCCGCCTATATCGGCGTGACCCCGCAGGGACCGTTCAAGCCGGAACACTACCGCTATTAACCACAGCGGAAATTACCACTAGATATTGAGGCCGGGCGATTGACTTTCGCCCGGCTTTATTTTTGCGCTGATTGATTCTTCACGCCGATTCGCGCAAGCGCTATGGTGCTGATTCGCGGGCCCGGGGACGAGGGCCGAAGCCCGCATCAGGGCGGTCTTGCATTCAGGCGGCGAAGAGGACCAGGACATGCCGGGGGATTACCCGCCTTGCGCGGGACAGGCCGTTTCCGGCGGCCACAACGATATGGCGACCACGGGTTCCGCTGCCAGAGGCGGAAGCCTCTTATGGCGCGCTGGCGCCCGCGTCGGAAAATTGCTTGCTTCTTCCGCGCTCGCCGGCCCGCTGCTTGGCCTTTCGGCACACGCTGGACCGGCTGCTGCATCCCACGCGGCTGCGCCCAAAGCCGGGCTGTCGGTCAGCACGGTCGAGGTCATGCAACTCGCCATGTTTGTCGGCGTCATGGGCGCGGCACTTGTCTCGGCCATTTTCCTGATCCGCGAACGGGCGCGCACCTCGGCCCAGAATGGCGAACTCAGAGCCCGCCTGGCCGACGTCAACGCTGCGCTGCAGCGCTCCGAGGCGCTGCTCAACCTGCGCGACCAGCGTGTCGTCGTGTGGGCATCGGAAAACAAAAAGCCCGAGCTCGTCGGGACATTGCCGGTTGAAAGCGGGGCTCCGGAAGACCGTGCCGCCTTCCTCGCCTTTGGCCGTTGGCTGATGCCGCGCTCGGCGGCGGCGCTCGAGAATGCTGTGGCGGGACTGCGGGAAAAGGCGAAGCCGTTCGATCTCGTCATCGAATCGCAGGCCGGGGCGCCGCTCGAAGTGCACGGCCGCAAGAGCGCAGCACACGTGCTCGTCCGCTTCGTCTCGCTTTCTGAAACGCAGCGAAGCGAGGCCAGGCTAAGAATTGAGAACCAGCGCCTTGCCGCCGACTATGACACCATGCTCGGTCTTTTCAACGCACTCAGCATGCCAGCCTGGCTGCGCTCGGCGGACGGGCGGCTGAAATGGGTCAACCGCGCCTATGCCAGGGCGGTCGAGGCGGAAAACGCCGAAGCTGCGGTTCGCGACGCGAAGGAGTTCCTGGGCGGCCAGGCGCGCGATGCAATCGCTGCGCAGCACAAGTCGCATCCCGTCTTCGAGCAGGCGCTTTCCACCGTGATCGAAGGCGACCGCCGCATGTTCGCCGTGACCGACTTCGCCGGCGCGGACGGCTCGGCGGGCCTCGCCTGCGACACCAGCGCCATCGAAACGATCCGTAGCGAATATGAGCGGACCGTGCGCAGCCATGCCGACACGCTCGACCAGCTCAACACCGCCGTGGCGATTTTCGATACCGATGAAAAACTGCGGTTTTTCAACCAGGCGTTTCAGAAACTATGGGGTCTCGACGCCGGCTTCCTGCACAGCGCTCCGGACAACGCCTTGTTGCTCGACCGGCTGCGCAGCGAAGGCAAGATCGCCGAGCAGCCCGAATGGCGGCGCTGGAAGGAAAGCCTGCTTGGCGCCTATCGCGCGGTCGAGTCGCAGGAACATTGGTGGCATTTGCCGGACGGCAAGACCATCCGCGTCGTCGCCAATCCGCAGCCCAAAGGTGGCGTCACCTGGGTGTTCGAGAACCTGACCGAGAAGATGGACCTTGAAAGCCGCTACCAGACCGCGGTGCGGGTCCAGGGCGAAACGCTCGACAATCTTGCCGAAGGCGTAGCCGTGTTCGGCCCCGACGGCAGGCTCAGATTTTCGAACCCTGCATTCGCAGCACTTTGGGGGCTCGACGCCGACGCCGCCAAGCCCAACGTTCACGTCTCCACGATCCGCGATCTGTGCGACCGGCGCGCCGCCGACAGCCCTTGGCGCGGCTTCGTTGCCGCCGTCACCGGTTTCGACGACGAGCGCCGCGACCGCCACGGCCAGACCGAGCTGAACAACGGCACCGTCCTGCGCTACGCGATGATCCCGCTGCCCAACGGGCAGGTGATGATGACCTTCGTCGACGTCACCGACAGCGTCAATGTCGAGCGGGCGCTGAAGGACAAGAACGAGGCGCTGGAAAAATCCGACCAGCTCAAGAACGAGTTTGTGCAGCACGTCTCCTACGAACTGCGCTCGCCGCTGACCAACATCATCGGTTTCACCGAGCTGCTTTCGCTGCCCTCGACCGGGACATTGAACCAGAAGCAGCGCGAATATGTCGAGCATGTCAGCTCGTCTTCCTCGGTCCTGCTCACCATCGTCAACGACATCCTCGACCTGGCGACCGTGGATGCCGGCATCATGGAACTCGATATCTCCGAAGTTCACGTCGACCGGACCATCGCTGCCGCTGCCGAGCTTGTGGCCGACCGGCTGGAGGAGCATGCGATCAGGCTCAAGATCGATGCGGCCACTGCGCCAAAGACGTTCCACGGCGACGAAATCCGCATCCGCCAGATCCTCTACAACCTGCTGAGCAATGCCGCGAACTACGCTCCTGAGGCGAGCACCATCACGCTCGCCTGCCGCTCGCTTGCCGAAGGCGTGGAATTCTCCGTTCACGACGATGGTCCCGGCATGCCGCCGGAACTGCTCGATTCGGTGTTCCGCCGTTTCGAACCGCGCACCAATAGCGGCCGCCGGCGCGGCCCTGGTCTCGGCCTGTCGATCGTCAAGAGCTTTGTCGAGCTGCATGGCGGCAGTGTCCGCATCGAAACCGGCAAGGACATGGGCACCACCGTCATTTGTGCCTTTCCCGACACGCCGTCCGGCATCCGCGCGGCGGCCGAGTAGCGCGCTCGATGGCAGGCATGGTGCTAGAGCGTTTTCTCGCCGACGAGGCTGCGACCGCAAGGCTGGGCGAGGATCTGGCCATGTCGCTGCGCCCCGGCGACGTGCTGGCTCTCAGAGGCGATCTCGGCGCCGGCAAGTCGAGTTTGGCCCGGGCGCTGATCAGGGCAATGACCGACGATGCCGGTCTCGACGTGCCGAGCCCGACCTTCACGCTGGTCCAGAGCTATGAGGCGCGCGTCCCCGTCCATCATTTCGACCTCTATCGCCTGTCCGCGGCGTCCGAACTGGACGAACTGGGTTTCGACGAGGCGCTGGCGCAGGGCGCTGCGCTGGTCGAATGGCCGGAGCGGGCAGCGGCCTATTTGCCAAAGACTTCGGTGCTCATCGAACTCGTCCATCAGGACGCCGGACGCCTGGCGAGACTGTCGGGACAAGGCGCTGCCTTCGAGCGCGCGGCGCGCTCGTTGGCCATGCGCAATTTTTTGGAAACAACCGGCTGGGGTGAAGCGCAGAGACGCTACTTTATCGGCGACGCCTCGGCCCGCTCCTATGAGGTCGTCTCGCTGGCCGGCCTGCCGCCGCGCGTGTTGATGAACTCGCCGCGGCTGGTGCTCGGGCCGCCGGTCCGCGACGGCAAGCCCTATGCGGTGATCGCCCACACCGCGCAATCCGTCGCTGCCTTCGTCGCCATCGATCGGGCACTGCGGGCCGGCGGCGTCAGCGCCCCGGAAATCCACGCGCAGGATCTGGACCAGGGCTTTCTTCTCATGGAGCATCTCGGCTCGGAGGAATTTCTCTGCCAGCACGGTCAGCCGCTGGCGGAGCGCTACGCGGCGGCGGCCGAACTGCTGGCCATGATGCACGGCAAGACGTGGCCCGATCGCATCGAGGCCGCGCCCGGCGTCTTTCACGATGTGCCGCCTTTCGACCGCGACGCCATGATGATCGAAGCCGAATTGCTGCTCGACTGGTATGTGCCGGCGATTTCAGGCGGCCCGGCAAGCGATGCCTTGCGCGCCGGCTATACCAAGCAATGGAACGCGGCTCTCGACCGGCTGGAGGGGCGCGAATACACGCTCATGCTGCGCGACTTTCATTCGCCGAACATCATCTGGCGCGGCAATCGTTCCGGTCACGATCGCCTTGGCATCGTCGATGTCCAGGACGCGCTGATCGGCCCCTCCGCCTATGATCTCGCCTCTCTCGCCATGGATGCCCGGGTTACGATCTCGCCTGAGATCGAGCGGCGGACGCTCGATGCCTATATCGCCGCTCGCCACAAGGCTGGCGTTTTTAACGAAGACGAATTCGTCGAGACCTATGCGATCATGGCAGCGCAGCGCAATTCGAAGATCCTCGGCATTTTCGTCCGGCTCGAAAAGCGCGACGGCAAGCCCTATTATCTAAAACACCTGCCGCGCATTCGCGATTATCTTCGGCGGGCGCTGGCGCATCCGGCACTTGCCGGCCTGCGGCATTTCTACACCGCCCACGGGCTGCTGGAGGAGCGGCCGCTGTGACGACACGCCCCAAAACCGCAATGGTGCTTGCCGCCGGGCTGGGAAAGCGCATGCGGCCAATCACCGACACAATGCCGAAACCGCTGGTCAGGATATCAGGCAAGACGTTGCTTGACTGGAGCCTGGACGGCCTGGCTCGTGCCGGCGTCGACAAGGCCATCGTCAACGTCCATTATTTTCCCGAGCAGATCGTCGCCCACGTCGCCGCGCGCCGCGCGCCGCGCGTCGTTATTTCCGACGAAAGCCAAACACTGCTCGATTCCGCCGGCGGTATCGTCCATGCTTTGCCGGAACTAGGAGGGGCTCCCTTTTACATCGTCAACGCCGACACCTTCTGGATCGACAGCGGCGTGCCCAACCTTGCCCGCCTCGCCCTTGCATGGGACGCGGCGAAAATGGATATTCTGCTGATGCTCGCGGATTCCCAGTCGGCAACCGGACACAGCGGCGGCACCGATTTCCTGATGGCGCCGGACGGCGCCTTGCGGCGTTCGAAAGGCGACCCGACAGGCCTGATCTATGCCGGCGCGGCGATCGTCCATCCCAGGCTTTTCAAGGATGCGCCGGCCGGCCCACACTCGCTCAACGCCTATTTCGATGCGGCCATCGCAGCCGGCCGCCTGTACGGCATGGTGATGCACGGCCATTGGATCACCGTTGGCACGCCTGACGCCATTCCGCTTGCCGAAGCGGTCGTTGCCACCGCTCTTGCTGAGTCGCCCGGCACTCTTACCGAGTTGACCAGCGCTCTCACCGAGTTGAAATGAGCGGCTCCCGCCGCGTTTTCTCGATCCCGCCCGGAGCGCCGTTTCTGCCGACGCTGGCCGAGGCCCTGCTGTCAGGGCGCCTCGTTTCCGGTTTCCGCTTCGACGGCGACCCGCTGGCGCTGGCCGACGCCACCATCTACGTGCCGACGCGCCGCGCCGCGCGGGCGCTGCGCGGCGTCTTCGTCGACTGTCTGGGTCGCCGCTCGGCGATCCTGCCGGTCATCCGCCCGCTCGGCGAGTTCGACGAGGACGAGGCCGCGTTCGAGGCCGACGCATCCGCCGCCATCGACCTCGCGCCGCCGATCGCCGCGATCGAGCGCCTGCTGCTGCTGGCGCCGCTGGTGCGCGCCTGGAAACGCCGCCTGCCGGCGCATGTCGCGGCACTTTTCGACGAGGAGATCGTTGTGCCGGCGTCGGCCGCCGATGCCATCTGGCTGGCGCGCCACCTGGCCCGGCTGATGGACGAGATCGAGACGGAAGGCACGGACTGGACCAGGCTCGCCGATCTGGTGACCGGCAACCTCGCCGGCTGGTGGCAAGTGACGCTCGACTTCCTGAGCATCGTCACCGAAAACTGGCCGAATCTCCTCGAAGAACGCAATCGCTCCAACCCGGCTGCGCATCGCAATGCGCTGATAAGGCTGGAAGCAGCGCGGCTGAAGCGCAATCCGCCGACCGGGCCGGTGATCGCCGCCGGCTCCACCGGGTCCATTCCCGCCACCGCTGAATTGCTTGCGGTGATCGCCGGCCTGCCCAGCGGCGCGGTCGTGCTGCCCGGCCTCGACCTGATGCTGGATGAGCCGTCATTCCAGGCAATTGCGGTGCCCGGCGCGCGGCCGGCCTTGCTTGGCCACCCGCAATACGGCCTGGCAAAACTGATCGGCAAGATCGGCGTGCTGCGCGGCGATGTCGAGGAGATCGCCGTTGCCGAAAGGCCGCTCGCGCTGCGCGCCGCACTTGTCGGCGAGGCGCTGCGGCCGGCGGAGACCACCGAGCTGTGGGTCGAGACGCGCGCCCGCTTTACGGCCGGCGATATCACCGAGGCCTTCGCCGACGTGACGCTGCTCGAAGCCGCCGGCGAGCGCGACGAAGCGGTGGCGATCGCCGTCGCGCTGAAACGCGCCGTCGAACAGCCCGGCCAGCGCGCCGCGCTCGTCACCGGCGACCGCGCCCTGGCGCGGCGCGTCTCGGTCGAGCTGTTGCGCTTTGGTGTCGTCGCCGACGATTCGGGCGGCACACCGCTCATCAACACGCCAGCCGCCAGCCTGCTCAGGCTGGCGCTTCAGGCGGCGTTCCGCCCCGGCGATCCCGTGGCCCTGCTGTCGCTGCTCAAGCACCCGCTGCTTGGCCTCGGTCTGGAACGCACAAGCGTCCGTCGCGCGGTGGAGATCGTCGAACTGGTGGCGCTGCTCGGCGGCACCGGCCGCCCCGACGTCGCCTCGCTGCCGGAGCTCTTCGAGGCCCGCCTCACCGGCCTGGGCAGCACCCGGCCACCGTTCTGGTTTTCCCGCCTGACCGTGCGAAACATCGAAGGCGCCCGCGAACTGCTCGTCCGCCTTACTGCTGCGCTGGCGCCGCTGATTGCCTTTCGCAGTCAAGCCGAAGCCGACCTTGCCGAATTGACCCGGGCCAGCGTCGTCGCGCTCGAAGGTCTCGGCCGCGCCGCGGATGGCAGTCTGAGCGAACTCTATGCCGGCGACGCCGGCGAAAAGCTCACCGAGCTCTTGCGCGGGCTGGTCGCTGCCTCGGCGTCGTTCTCCTTCGGAGCCGACGAATGGCCCGATGTGATGGAGGCGCTGATCGCACCCGAGACGGTCAAGCCGGCACAAGGCACCGACAGGAACATCGCCATCTGGGGTGCGCTGGAAGCCCGGTTGCAGAACGTCGATACGCTGGTCGTCGGCGGGCTCAACGAAGGCGTGTGGCCGCGCAAGCCGGAAAGCGACCGCTTCATGTCCCGGCTGATGAAGACCGGCATCGACCTCGAGCCGCCCGAACGGCGCATCGGCCTGGCCGCCCATGATTTCCAGATGGCGATGGGGGCGAAGCAAGTGGTGCTGGCGCGCTCCGCCCGCTCCGGCGACGCGCCGGCGGTGCCGTCGCGCTGGCTGCAGCGCCTGCTGACCTTCATAGGCAAGGACCATGCGGCGGTGCTTCGCCGGCGTGGTGATGAATTCCTGTCCTGGGCCCGTGCGCTCGATGCCGGCGAACGAAGAGACTTCGCGCCGCGGCCGCAGCCGAAGCCACCGCTGGATGTGCGGCCGCAACATTTCTCGGTCACCGAGATCGAAACGCTGCGCCGCGACCCTTACGCGATCTATGCCAGGAGGATCCTCCGCCTGATGCCGCTCGACCCGGTCATCCGCGACCCGGGTGCTGCCGAACGCGGCACGCTGTTTCACGCCATCCTGCATCTCTTTTCGCGGACCGTGGCCGATCCGCTTGTGCCGGAGGCGCTGGACGGTCTCATTGCCGCCGGCCGCGCATGCTTTGCCGAGGCGGCCCTTCCTCCCGATGTCGAGGCGGTGTGGTGGCCGCGTTTCGAAAAGCTCGCCGCCGGCATCATCGAATGGGAACGCGGCCGCGCCTTCGCCGTGACAATGCGGCATGCCGAGGAGCACGCCGAGAAAACAGGCGTCGGCCAGTCCGGCGTGACGCTGTCCGGCTATGCCGATCGTGTCGATCTCCTGGCCGGCGGCATGGCCGACATTCTGGATTACAAGACCGGCTCTTCGCCGTCGAAGGCGCAGGCCCATACGCTGCTTTCGCCGCAACTGGCGCTCGAGGGCGCGCTGCTCAGGCGAGGCGCCTTCAAGGGGCTTGGCGCGCGCGAGCCGTCGCAGTTGGCCTTCATCAGGCTGAAGCCGAACGGCGAGGTGTTCGAGGAATCCATCCTCGAATACAACCGCAAGCCGCGAACCGCCGCAGACCTCGCCGAGGAGGCCTGGGCGCGGCTCGAAAAACTGCTGATCCACTATGCCAACCCGGCTACCGGATACCTGTCGCGGGCGTTGCCGTTCCGCGAGGGCGAGACCGACGGCGACTACGACCATCTCGCCCGCGTGCTCGAATGGTCTGCCGGCGGCGACGCCGACGACGAGGGAGGGGAGGCATGAAGAAGGCCTATCCCATCCCGACCGATACCGCCGTCAGCCAGGCAAGCGCCTCAGATCCGCAAAATTCCGCCTGGGTGTCGGCCAACGCCGGATCGGGCAAGACCCATGTGCTGGCCCAGCGCGTCATCCGTCTTCTGCTGCGTGGCACCGATCCGTCGAAGATCCTGTGCCTGACCTACACCCGCGCCGCCGCTGCCAACATGTCGAACCGGGTGTTTTCGACATTGTCGGAATGGACGGCGCTTGGCGACGCAGAACTGGCGACAAGGATAGAGACGCTGGACGGTCGCCAGCCCGATCGCGAAACCATGCGCCGCGCCCGCCGGCTGTTCGCCGAGGCGCTGGAGACGCCCGGCGGGCTGAAGATCCAGACCATCCACGCTTTCTGCGAATCGGTGCTGCACCAGTTCCCGCTGGAGGCCAACATACCGGCCCATTTCGAAATGCTCGATCCGCAGATGGAGGCGTCGCTCTTCGCCGCCGCCCGCCGTGACATGATCTCGGGCACGGCGGCCGGCGATGCGGGGCTGGCCGAGGCTTTCGCCACCATTCTGGAACGCGGCGGCGAACATGGGCTTGACGCCTTGCTGGCCGAGATCGTGCGCAAGCGCGACGGTCTGCGCGCTTTCATCAGCGCGGCCGGCGGCGATGGTTTTCAGGCGCTGTTCGACGAGTTCAGGTTTCGCGCCGGCCAGACCGCCGAAGGCCTGGCGGCGTCCGTCTGGCCGCTGCCGGGCTTCCTGCCGGACTATTTCATCACCTTTGCCCGCGCTGCCGAAGCCGCCGATGCCCGCTTCGTGCTCAACAACGTTCTGCCCTATGCGCGCCTTGCCTTCGCCGAGGATGATCCGGTTCGCCGGCTGCATCTGCTGGCAAAAGCCTTCCTGCGAGGCGATGGCGAGCCTTATGAGCCGGCAATGTTCAAGAAGGCGTTGCTCGACCGGCTGCCGGATCTTGCCGAGCGCTATCTGTCAGCGGTCGATGCCATTCTTGAAATCTCCGACCGATTGGCCTTGTTCAGGATGCTGGAGGGCACACGTGCCGCGCTGACCATCGCCGACTGGCTGATCGCCCGCTACGAGCACCTGAAGCGCGCCCGCGGCTTCCTCGATTTCAACGACCTCATCACCCGAACGGTCAATCTCCTGGCACGGCCCGACGCCGGCCCCTGGGTGCAATACAAGCTCGACCAGGGCATCGACCATATCCTGCTCGACGAGGCGCAGGACACCAGTCCCGACCAGTGGGAGGTGGTGAAGCGACTGGCCGAGGAATTCTTTGCCGGGCTCGGCGCACGCGACAATGTTCACCGCACGGTGTTCGCCGTCGGCGACGAAAAACAGTCGATCTATTCCTTTCAAGGAGCGGCGCCCGACTCCTTCGCCGACTCAAGGCTGCTGTTTTCCGCAAAAGTGCGCGACGCCAAAGCCGCCTTCGCCGATCTCAAGCTGACCTGGTCGTTCCGCTCGACCGAAGACGTGCTTGCGGCGGTGGACCGTGTCTTTGCCGACCCGCTCGTGCGGCGCGGCATCAGCCACGATCCCGACCCGCTGACCCACAAGGCGATCCGCAGCGATGCGCCGGGCTATGTCGAGGTCTGGCCGTCGATCGGCGCCGACGTCGTCGACGAACCCGACGACTGGACGCAAGCCGTCGACCACGCCCATGCACCGGCGGTGCGTGTTGCCGAAAACGTCGCGGCAACCATTGCCGGCTGGATCGGCGCTGGCGAGATCATCGAGGGCCGCGGCAAGAAGCTTCGGCCCGGCGACGTGCTGGTGCTGGTGCGCAAGCGCGATCGTTTCGTCCATGCGCTGACGCGCGCACTGAAGCACCGCGACATCCCGGTCGCCGGCGCCGACCGCCTCAGCCTGCCCGGTCATATCGCGGTCAAGGATCTGATCGCGCTCGGCCACTTTCTGGTCCAGCCCGAGGACGATCTGTCGCTCGCCGCCGTGCTGCGCAGCCCGATTTTCGACGTTTCGGAAGAGACGCTTTTCGCGCTCGCCGGCGTCCGGCCGTCCGGCCTCTCGCTGATCGCATCGCTCAGGCAGCAGGCAGGCGAAAGCGCTGCCTTGGCCGCAATCGCTGCCCAGCTCGACACATGGTCCGATGAAGCCGCATTCAGGCCGGTGTTCGAATTCTATGCCGGGGCTCTCGCCCGCGACGGCTTGCGCAAGAAAATGATCGCGCGGCTCGGGCCGGAAGCCGGCGACATCCTCGACGAATTCCTGAGCTTCTGCCTGGCCGAGGAGCGGACCGGCCTGCCGGGACTGGAATCCTTCCTGGCGACGCTGGAGAATGCCGGCCCCGAGATCAAGCGCGAAATGGGCCAGACCCGCGACGAGGTTCGGGTCATGACCGTTCATGCCGCCAAGGGCCTCGAGGCGCCTGTCGTGTTCCTGGTCGATGGTGGCTCGGCGCCGTTCAGCGATCAGCATCTGCCGCGACTGATGCCGTTCGATGGCTCGGGCCAACACTGGGACGGCAAGGGCTATCTCTGGCGTTCGGCCAGCGATGTCGCCAATGGCTTTTCGCGGGCCGCTTCGGTCCGCGCGCGCGAACTGGCCGACGACGAATACCGCCGGCTGCTCTATGTCGGCATGACCCGCGCCGAGGACCGGCTGATCGTCTGCGGCTATCACGGCAAGCGGGCGCCGAATGCCGGCACCTGGCATTCGATCGTCAGCCGCGCGCTGGTCGGCGCCCCCGAAAGCATCGAGCGGCAGCACCCCACCACCGGCGAGACCGTGCATCGCTTTCACGTGACAAAATTGCCGCCCGTCGCACAGGCGGCCGCCGAACAGGCGCGGCAGGCGCAACAGTTCGAGCCGTTGCCAAAGAGCCTGTTCCAGCCCTTGCCGCCCTTCGAGGATCTGCCGCGGCCGCTGTCGCCGTCCGGCGCCTCGGCGCTGATCGACGAGGCCAGGCAAGCCGTAATCGACACCGGCTCGCCGGTACTGGACACCGAGGCAGAACCTGGCTTTGCGGTCATGCGGGGGCTGGCGCTGCACAAATTGCTGCAGATGCTGCCCGGCATTGCCGAGACCGAACGCCGCGATGCCGCGGAGCGCTACCTCAAGCGCGCTGGCGCGCAATGGCCTGAAAGCGAGCGCGACAAGGCTTTGGCTTCGGTGGCGACGATCCTTGCCGACAGCCGCTTCGATCAGCTGTTTGCGCCGAATTCACGCGCTGAGGTCGCGGTCATGGGCAGCCTGGAGGTCAAGGGCAAGCTGCGCTCGATCTCCGGCAAGATCGACCGGCTGGCGGTCACATCAGGCAGGGTGTCGATCGTCGACTACAAGACCAACCGGCCGGCGCCTGCAGCGCTGGCGGACGTTCCACCGGCCTATGTCCTGCAGCTCGCGCTCTATCGCGCACTGCTCCAGCCGCTTTATCCCGGACATGAGGTCTCGGCGGCGCTGCTGTTCACTGAAGCGCCACGATTGATCGAGCTGCCGCCGGCGGTGATGGACGACGCCCTTGCCCGACTCACGGGAGCGTGACACAACAGCTGCTTGAAGAAGGGCGCGATCACCACCACATTTGGTGCGACAACAACTCTCGAAAGGATTTTCGCATGGCCACCGTCAAGGTCGACAAGAGCAATTTCCAGACCGATGTGCTTGACGCCAAGGAGCCGGTCGTCGTCGATTTCTGGGCGGAATGGTGCGGCCCGTGCAAGATGATCGCGCCGGCGCTGGAAGACATCGCCATCGAACTCGGCGGCAAGGTCAAGATCGCCAAGCTCAACATCGACGAGAATCCCGAGTTGGCCGCGCAGTTCGGCGTGCGCTCGATCCCGACGCTGATGATCTTCAAGGGCGGCGAAATGGCCGACATGAAGGTCGGCGCCGCTCCGAAGACGGCGCTGTCGCACTGGATCAACGGCAATCTCGCCTGATCCGGCGGAAATCCGCAGACAAGCCCGGCCCTCGCGCCGGGCTTTTTGCTGCGTCATCTAATGTACCGCGCTTCCCCCTGGACGCGCGAAGGACGCTGCTGCACTTGATCTGACCGAAGATCGGATCGGGATTTTCTGGGTCATGCGGCTGGTCCGCCGTGGCACTCGCCACTTGCCGGCCCATGTTCTTGTCTGGCTTAAAGCAGGAGAACGACTTGACCGGATCCGCCAAGGCCACCGTCTTCATCGACAATGAGCGCGTCATCGTCACCGAATACCGCTTCGCGCCGGGCGACAATACCGGCTGGCACCGCCATGGCCATGATTATGTCGTCGTGCCGCTGATGGACGGCAAGCTCAAGCTCCTGACCAAGGACGGCGAATCCTTCGCCGAAATGAAGAAGGGAGCGCCCTATTTCCGCAAGGAGGGCGTGGAGCACGACGTCATCAATGCCAATGAGGGCGAGTATGCCTTCATCGAGATTGAGCTGAAGTAGTCCCCACCGAGGCCATCTCCGCCATAGGCGTGAGGCGATCACCAATCCGCGATGCGATCGCCTCCGACGAACTGCGCACTTTTCTCTGTGTATTCAAACAGTTCTATCTTCACGTTGTTAGGATCGCGAATCCAAGCCTGGTAGGTATCATCGCATGCGTGTTTCTTTGACGTGACTTCAACGCCTTTCGCTCTTACGTGGGGGATCGCGGCGTCAAGGTTTTCCACTTCAAGGCAGAAGTGGTTGATCTGGTTCAAGTCGCTATAGCTGGCCTCGTCTTTCTGGAACACCTCGACGTGGCTGCGGTTGCCGCAATTGAGGTAAAAACCGAAAATCTTGCCGTCGCGCAGGAAGTTGAACTGGGTGTCCATGCCGAGGACGTCCCGATAGAAGCTTCGCGTCACTTCGAGATCATCTGCGAAGATGCAAACGTGAGCGAGCTGTTTTACCTTGATCATGACTGGCTCCTCGCGATGATCTGACAAAGTCAGGTCATCGTGGCCTGATGAACGCGCCGCTCAAACCGGCGGCGTGCCGTTTTCGGCCAGCACCGCGCCGGCCAGATAGAGCGAGCCGCTGATCAGGATGCGCGGTGGCGGTCCGTCCCATGTGTCGCGCAGCAGCATCAGCGCATTGGCGACGGAGCTCACCGGTTCGGCCGACAGGCCGGCTTCGACGGCGCGGATCGCCAGTTCGTCATTCGGCACACTGGCCTCGCTGAGGCTCACCGGCACCGTGTAGACATGCCGCACCAGGCCCTTGAAGGCGCGGAAATAGCCGCTCTGGTCCTTGGTGTTGATCATGCCGCAAATCAAGAACAGCGGCCGCGGGTTTTTTTCCTCCTGCTCGGCCAATGCCTCGGCAACGACCACGCCGGCGCCGGGATTGTGGCCGCCGTCGAGCCAGATGTCGGCGCCCTTTGGCGCCAGTTCCGTCAGCCTGCCTTGCGGCAATTTCTGCATCCGCCCCGGCCAGGTGACATTGGCCATCGCCTTGTCGGCGACGCGATGGCTGATCTCGAAACCTGCCGACTTGACCGCCGCAATCGCCGCCGCCGCATTGGCGAACTGGTGGCGCCCTGGCAGGCGCGGTGGCGACAGGTCCATCAGCCCGTCTTCGTCCTGATAGACCATCCGGCCGTTTTCCTCGAAGGCGAGGAAATCCTGGCCATAGACGAAGGCGGGACAGTCGAGCCGCTCGGCGGTTTCGATAAGCACCTGAAGCGCCGTTTCGCTTTCCTGCGCGCCAATGACCACCGGGCAACCGCTCTTGATGATGCCGGCCTTTTCGGCTGCGATCAGTTCGACACGGTCGCCGAGAAAGGATTCGTGGTCGAGCGAGACCGGCATGATCACCGACACCGCCGGCTCGGTGATGACATTGGTGGCATCAAAGCGGCCGCCAAGGCCGACCTCGATGATGACGGCATCTGCCGGATGTTCGGAAAACAGCAGGAAGGTGACGGCGGTGAGGATCTCGAAGACGGTGATCTTCTGGCCTTCATTGGCCTTGGCGACGCGGGCGATGGCATCGGCGAAGACCTCGTCCTCGACCAGCCTGCCGCCGCCATCGGCGGCCAGCCGATAGCGCTCATGCCAGTTCACCAGATGTGGCGATGTGTGGACATGGACGCGGTGGCCGGCCGCTTCGAGTAGCGCCCGCGAAAACGCGGCGCAGGAGCCCTTGCCGTTGGTGCCGGCGATGTGGATGACCGGCGGCAGATGGTCCTGCGGATTGCCAAGCCGCTCCAGCAGCCGCGAAATGCGGTCGAGCGAAAGATCGAAGCCCTTCGGATGAAGCGACATCAGGCTTTCGATTTCGCGGTCGGCGGCAAGCGTGCTCATGGGAGAATCCTAGCGCATGACCCCGAAAAATCGAAATCGATTTTCGGAAAGGAATCATGCGTGAAATCAAGATGCTACAGCGCCACAGATGGCGCGCAATCGCGGTTCGCGACGACGGATGTCGCGTCAGGCTTGCGGGCGTGCTTCCGCCGGGACCGCCACCGGCGGCAGGATTTCCGGTTCCAGCGGCTTTTCTTCTTCCGGCAGCTTGAGCAGCATTTTCAGGAGCCGTGCGATCGTCTGGCGCATCTCCAGCCGCGACACCACCATGTCGACCATGCCGTGCTCCATCAGATACTCGGAGCGCTGGAAGCCGTCGGGCAGCTTTTCCCTGATCGTCTGCTCGATGACGCGCGGCCCGGCAAAGCCGATCAGCGCGCCGGGCTCGGCGATGTGCACGTCGCCCAGCATGGCGTAGGAGGCAGTGACGCCGCCGGTAGTCGGATTGGTCAGAACGACGATATAGGGAAGACCGGCTTCCTTCAGCCGATCGACGCCGATCGTGGTTCTCGGCAATTGCATGAGCGACAGGATGCCCTCCTGCATGCGGGCGCCGCCGGAGGCCGCGAACAGTATCAGCGGCCGCTTGCGTTGCACTGCGACCTCGAAGCCACGAACGATGGCGTCGCCGGCGGCCATGCCGAGCGAGCCGCCCATGAAGGCGAAGTCCTGCACGGTCACCACCACCGGCAGGCCTTCGACGGTGCCCAGCGCATTGATGATCGCGTCCTCCAGCCCGGTCTTGGCCTTGGCGTCCTTCAGCCGGTCGGTGTAGCGCTTCTCGTCGCGGAATTTCAGCGGATCCTGCACCACCTTGGGGTTTTCGAGCATCTCGTACTTGCCGTCGTCCATGAAGAATCTCAGCCGCTCCCTGGCCGAGATCTTCATGTGATGGCCGGAGGACGGGATGACGAACTGGTTCTGCTCCAGATCCTTGTGGAAGACCATCTCGCCGGTCTCCGGATCCTTGATCCAGAGGTTTTCAGGCATGTCGGTGCGCCGGCCGAGCATCGAATTGATCTTCGGTCGAACGTAGTTGGTGATCCAGTTCATCGCTTCGGCTCCTGTCCTGACGAAGAGTTAGACCATGATCCCGAAAAGTGGAAACCGGTTTTCGGTGGAGATCATGGTCAACCAGAAGATCAAGACTATTCGGCGGCAGCAAGGCGGGCCGCGCGCACGCCTTGCGAAAGCCCGCTGACCAGCGTGGCGACCGCCTCGGCCGGGTCGGCGGTCTTTTCGCCCTTCGGCCCCAGAACATTGGCGACCGCATTGACGATCGCAGTGCCGACGACGACGCCGTCGGCCGACGCTCCGATGATGCGCGCCTGCTCGGCGGTCTTGACGCCGAAGCCGACGCAGACCGGCAGGTCGGTATGGCCCTTGATGCGCCCGACCGCCGCCGCCACCTTGCCGGTGTCGGCAAGTGCTGAGCCGGTGATGCCGGTCATCGACACGTAATAGACGAAGCCAGAGGTGTTCTGCAGCACCTTGGGCAGGCGCTTGTCGTCGGTGGTCGGCGTCGCCAGCCGGATGAAATTGATGCCGGCCTTCAGCGCCGGAATGCACAGCTCCTCATCCATTTCCGGCGGCAGGTCGACGACGATCAGCCCGTCTATGCCGCTGGCCAGCGCATCGCCGAGGAAGCGGTCGACGCCGTGGATGTAGATCGGATTGTAGTAGCCCATCAAAACAATCGGCGTTTCATTGTCGGCGGCACGGAATTCCGACGCCATCTTCAGCGTCTTGACCAGCGTCTGCCCGCCTTTCAGCGCGCGCAGGCCGGCCGCCTGGATCGCCGGGCCGTCGGCCATCGGATCGGAAAACGGCATGCCGAGCTCGATGATGTCGCTGCCGGCGCCGGGCAATGCCTTCATGATCGACAGCGAGGTGTCGTAGTCGGGGTCGCCACCCATGAAATAGGTGACGAGTGCCGGGCGCCCTTCGGCCTTCAGCTTGGCCATACGGCGGTCGATGCGGGTGGTCATGATCAGATCTCCATGCCCAGCATATTGGCCACCGTATGCACGTCCTTGTCGCCGCGGCCGGACAGGTTGACGATGACGATCTGGTCCTTGTCCATGGCGGGCACGATCTTCACCGCATGCGCGATGGCATGGGCGGATTCGAGCGCCGGAATGATGCCTTCGACGCGTGTCGTCAACTGAAACGCCTCCAGCGCCTCGTCGTCGAGAACAGGCACATAGTCGACGCGGCCACTGTCGCGCAGCCAGGAATGCTCCGGCCCGACGCCGGGATAGTCGAGGCCGGCCGAAATCGAATGCCCGTCCATGATCTGCCCGTCGGCGTTCTGCAGGAGATAGGTGCGGTTGCCGTGCAGCACGCCGGGCGCGCCGGCGTTCATTGAGGCGCAATGCTCGATGCCGTCGAGGCCGCGGCCACCGGCCTCGATGCCGATGATCTTTACGCTGCGGTCGTCGAGGAACGGGTGAAAAAGGCCGATGGCGTTGGAGCCGCCGCCGACGGCGGCGATGATCGTGTCCGGCAGCCGGCCTTCCTGCTCGAGGATCTGGGCGCGCGCCTCGATGCCGATCACCGACTGGAAGTCGCGCACCAGCTCCGGATAGGGGTGCGGGCCGGCGGCGGTGCCGATCAGGTAGTAGGTATCCTCGACATTGGTTACCCAATCTCGAAGAGCTTCGTTCATGGCGTCCTTCAACGTGCCGTGGCCAGCGCTCACCGGCCGCACCTCGGCGCCGAGCAGCTTCATGCGGAAGACGTTCGGGCTTTGCCGGGCGACGTCGGTGGCGCCCATGTAGACGACGCACGGAAAGCCGAAACGCGCCGCCACGGTGGCCGACGCCACGCCGTGCTGGCCGGCGCCGGTCTCGGCGATGATGCGTTTCTTGCCCATGCGCTTGGCCAGCAGGATCTGGCCGAGGCAGTTGTTGATCTTGTGCGAGCCGGTGTGGTTCAGATCCTCGCGCTTGAAATAGACCTTTGCGCCGCCCCCGAGGCCCTTAGCCGCGGAAACCTCGCGAAGATGCCTGGTCAGGCCTTCGGCGAAATAAAGCTTCGACGGCCGCCCGGCATAGTGGGTCGAAAGGTCAGTCAGTTCGGCCTTGAAATCCGGATCGTCCTTGACCTCGTTCCAGTGCCGCTCGAGGTCGAGGATCAGCGGCATCAATGTTTCGGCAACGAAACGACCGCCGAAGATGCCGAACATGCCCTGCTCGTCGGGTCCGGTGCGGAAGGAATTGGGTATCGCCGGCTTGTTCATCGCCGATCTCCTAGCTTGTGGTTTGAAGCACGGTCAGGCGGCGCGGCTGTCGCGTGCTGCCTTGACGGCCCGGAAAAACTGTTCGATCAGCGCCGGATCCTTGACGCCCGGCGCGCTTTCCACGCCTGAGGAAATGTCTAGTCCGGGCGGGTTGGCAAGCCGAAAGGCATCGCCGATGTTGGCGGCGTTGAGCCCACCGGAAAGCATGTAATCGACGCTTGCGTCAAGGCCGGCCAGAATGCGCCAGTCGAAAGCAATGCCGTTGCCGCCCGGCAGTTGCGAACCCTTCGGCGGCTTGGCGTCGAACAAGAAACGGTCGGCAACGCCGACGAAGGGTCTTATCCGCTCCAGGTCGGCAACCTCGCTGACCGGCAGCGCCTTCATCACCGGCAGGCCATAGCGGGCCTTGATCTCGGCCACCCGCTCCGGCGTTTCCGAGCCATGCAGCTGCAGCATGTCGGGCTGCATTTTTTCGACGATTTCATCCAGAAACGCATCGCCGGCGTCGACTGTCACGGCAACCGCCCTGGCCTTGCCAATTGCCGCTTCGCGCAAGCGGCCGGCTTCCGCCGGCTCGACATAGCGCGGGCTTTTGGCAAAGAAAATAAAGCCGACATGGCTGGCGCCGCCGGCCAATGCCGCGGCCAATGCCTTGTCGGTCTTCAGTCCGCATATCTTGATGTCGAGCGCCATGACGCGGGGATTGGCACGAAACGGCAAAAGAGTCGAGAAAAAGCGCATGTTTGCCACCGGCGCGGAACGCGCTACCTTCCTAAGACAAGAGAGCGGAACGGGCTACTTACTTCAGATAATACAGGCGGGAGCAAACAGCATGGCAGACGATACCGTCGCCCAACTCAGGCAAAAAGTCGCCCAGGCTCGCGAGGTCATCGCCCATCTGATGGACAAGGCCGCATTCAATGGCGCCGAGGCACACCGCGCGCTCGACTATTTCGGCAGCAACGCCTTCAAGAAGGACTTCCTGCCATGGCCGCGCCATACCGACGAAGGCTTGAGGCCGGAGGAGTTGAATGCGGCGAATGACGACTGAGCGGCAGTGCAGGAGTAGTGAATAGTGAATAGTGAATAGTGAATAGTGAATAGTGAATAGTGAATAGTGAAGGAGGCTCTCTCACTACTCACTCCCATTCACTATTCACTATTCACTATTCCGGACCCTATTCGAACATGATCGCTTGCAGCGCGCCACCATTGCGCTTGAGCCAGTCCTTGCAGCGCTCGGTGTCGGGGCAGAGCTGTTCGCACAATTTCCAGAATTTCGGGCCGTGGTTCATCTCCTTGAGATGCGCCACCTCATGCGCGACGAGGTAGTTTATGACCGGTCGCGGCGCCATCATGATCCGCCAGGAGAACGACAGGTTGCCGTCCGACGTGCATGACCCCCAGCGGCTCGACGTGTCCTTGAAGCGGATTGCCTTGGCGCGCTTGCCGATCGTCCCGGTGTGCCTGACCACCAACCGCTCGATCTCGCGCTTGGCCTCGCGCTTGAGGAAATCGGCGATGCGGCGCGGCAGGTGCACGCGCTCGCCATGCACGATCATCAGCGGACCGCGTTCGTCGCACGACAGCGTGACGGTACCGCGTTTCGAGGGCTCATGAACGATGCGATGCGGCACGCCGCGCACCGGTATTTTGATGCCGGGCCGCACCTGCGGCCGGTTGGGCACCTTGGCCAGCCGCTGCTCCAGCCAGTCCTGATGGCGGTCAAGGAATTTTTCCACCTCGCCTCGCCGCAGGCCCGGTGGCACGGTGATGCGCAGGCCCCGGCCACCGGAATCGATGCGCAGCGTCAATCGCCGCGCCCGGTCGCTCTCGACGATCTTGAGCGGCAGCGTGCGGCCGGCAACACAATGCTCCCGCTCCACGACGGGGGCGGGCCTGGGTTTGGTCAGGTTGCGGAAGAAGCCGAATGACATGGCCGGAACGATACGTGATTCGAGGAAAACGAATAGAACAAAAAAGAAACGGCGCCGCTGACGCGACGCCGTTTTTGATTATTATTTATGTCGAGGCAAGTGACTTACTCGTCAAGCAGGCCTGGCGTGGATTTGCCACCGCCGGTTGTGGGCCCGCCGGTTGTGGGCGACGTCGACTTGTTGCGGTTCGCCATGAAGCGGTCGAACTCTTCCTGGTCCTTGGCGCGACGCAATTCCCTGGCGTATTCGTCGAACTCGCTCAGCATCTCGTCGAGCTTGCGGCGCTCTTCATTGAGCCGCTCGAGTTCTTTTTCGCGCCAGTCGTCGAAAGCGACGTTGCCGGTGCGGGCAGAGCCGTGGCCCCAGCGCGCCGCTTTGTCGGAACCGCGGCGGCAGCCGGCGAAGATGCCGTCGGTCGCGCGGTTGACGTCGCGCTTGAAGCCGTCAAGCCGGTCGCCCCAGATGATGTAGGCGAGCATGGCGAGGCCGAGCGGCCAGAACACCATAAAACCGATCACCATCAGAGCGATGGTCGCCGGCGTCCATGCCGGACGGATCAATGCAGATGTGTTCATTTTCTCCCAATCCTTCAGTTGGAGACAGCCAATCCCGGCTGCGTGGAATCGAAATGGGATGAGAAAAACGGCGATTCAAGACAGTGTCGGCCAAAACCGGACAAGCGTTTGAAATGATTATCGCTTTTTGAGCGTTTCAAGGAAAAGGACGACCAGGCCCGCAATCAGGCCCCAGAACGCCGCACCGACGCCGAACAGCGTCAGCCCCGAGGCGGTGACGGCAAAGGTGACGGTAGCGGCCATGCGTTCGCCGTCTTCCTTCAAGGCGATCGACAGCGCGTTGGCGAGCGGCGCCATCAGCGCCAGTCCGGCGACAAGTACGATCAGGCTCTGCGGCAGCACGGCGAAGATCGCCACCAGCGAGGCGCCGAAAATGGCGAAGACGAGGTAGGCAAGCGCGTAGAAGGGACCGGTCTTCCAGCGCTCGCCCGGATCGGGATGCACGTCGGGGCCGGTGCAGATCGCCGCCGAGATCGCCGCCAGGTTGGTGGTCGAGGCCCCGAATGGTGCCGACAGCAGCGAAAGCAGGCCGGTGACGCCGATCAGCGGGCCAGGTTCCGGGTGGTAGCCCGCCGCCCTCAGCACGGCGAGGCCGGACAGGTTCTGCGACGCCATGGTGACGAGATAAAGCGGCAGCGCCAAGCCGATGATCGCCGTGACGGTGAACTGCGGCGCAATCAGCGTCAATGTCGAAAGTTCCGGGGTCGGCAGACCACCGACCCGGCCGGTGAGGAAGGCGGCAGCGCCGCCGCCGATCAGCACCGCCAGCACCGAGAGCGCCGGATTGAACAGGCGGATGACAAAGAAGGCGGCGATCAGCGGCAGGATCAGCCACGGGTCGACGGGAATCGCCTTCACCGCATTGATGGCGAAGGTGACGACGATGCCGGCGAGCATCCCCGACGCGACCGAGGCCGGTATCCTGGCGATCAGCTTGGTCAAGGGCCTGAACAGGCCGGTGGCAATCAGCAAAATCCCGGTGACGATGAAGGCGCCGACGGCCTCGTTGATCGAAAAGCCGCTCGACGCCGCGATCAGCGCCACCCCCGGCGTCGACCATGCGGCGATGACCGGCATCCTGGTGCGCCACGACAGCCACAGGCTCTCGATCGCCATCGCGAGGCAGATCGCCGTCACCCAGCTCGCGGTTTCGACTTGCGTCGCACCGACTGCCTTGGCGGCGGCGATGACGATGGCCAACGTGCCGCCGAAGCCGACAATCGCTGCAACGAAGGCGGATACCGGAATGGAAATGCGCATGTCCTAGCCTGCCTGCCGCACGATGGCATTGACCGCCCGCACCAGCATGTCGAGATCCTGAGGCCGCGACAGGCGATGGTCGCCGTCGGGGATCAGCGACAGCGTGACGTCGTCGGCCGGCAGCAGGCCGACCAGTTTCAGCGCATGGCTCGGCGGCACGTCGGCATCGGCCAGCCCTTGCAATATGTGGACGGGGCAGTGGGTGTCGATCGGCCCGGTCAGCACCCGGTTGTTGCGGCCGTCCTCGATCAGCGCTCGGGTGTAGATGTAAGGCTCGGCCGAATAGTCCGACGGCTCCTCGAAAAAACCTTTTTTGGCAAGATCGCGCTTCTGCGCTTTGGTCAGCGCCGGCTCGACCAACTCGGCGGTGAAATCCGGCGCCGGCGCTAGAAGCACCAGACCGGCGATGCGGTTCTCGCCTGGCGTGTGCAATTCCTGGCGCAATTCCTGGACCATGCGCAGCGCGATCCATGCGCCCATCGAGGAGCCGACCAGGATTTGCCTGCCTTGCGTGAAATGATTGAAGACGGCGAGACTTTGCGAAAGCCAGTTCGAGACGGTGCCGTCCGCAAAGGCGCCGCCCGATTCGCCGTGACCGGAATAGTCGTGACGCAGGAAAGCCCGGCCTTGCCCGCTCGCCCATTCCGCCAGCTTCTCGGCCTTGGTGCCCAGCATGTCCGACTTGTAGCCGCCGAGCCAGACAATGCCTGGCTCGGCACCCGCAGCGCGCCTGACAGCGATGCTGGTTCCGTCGACGTCGAGAAAAACCGGTGCGGTCATGGCTCACTCCTTACGCAGGTCTTTTGACACAGCGGACGGTTCAACGAAAAGTGCTCGGCAACTTTCTTCGTTTGGTGCAGGCAGAAGTCAGGGAACAGGTGATTTCCTGTGAGCGCTGTGCTATTGACTCCGGCCGCGCGCTCACCACATTGGCGCGTTCGCAATTCTGAATTGAAAACCCCCAACGAAACGGCTCAAGGAGACCACGACCATTCGCAGACCTTTCAAAGCAACGGCGCCCACCAAGGAGGGCCCGCGCTCCAACCGTGACATCCGGGTTCCCCGGGTCCAGCTTATCGACGCCGAAGGCCACAACCATGGCGATGTCTCCATCAACGACGCATTGCTGCTCGCCGAAGAGGCTGGGCTCGATCTGGTCGAGATATCGCCCAACGCAGTGCCGCCCGTCGTAAAAATTCTCGATCTCGGCAAGCTGAAATACGCCAACCAGAAGAAGGCGGCCGAGGCGCGCAAGAACCAGAAGGTCATCGAGATCAAAGAGATCAAGATGCGCCCGAACATCGACAGCCATGACTACGAGACCAAGATGAAAGCGGTCCGGCGGTTTTTCGAGGAAGGTGACAAGGTCAAGTTGACATTGCGCTTTCGCGGCCGCGAGATGGCGCATATGGAACTCGGCATGCAGCTTTTGAACAAGGTTCGCGAGGAAGTTGCACCCATCGCCAAAGTCGAAGCCGAACCGAAGCTCGAAGGCCGCCAGATGATGATGGTGCTGGCGCCCCGCTAAGCGATTCCGCTAAAGCGGTCCCGTCAAAGCAAAGGCCGCTTCGGCGGCCTTTTGTTTGTTTTTGTCTTCGCCATGATTTCTCCGCAAGTTGCATCGACAAGGATTCCGGTTGCCGGTCCTCGCGGCGAAAGGATTGTCCATGGCCGCTGCGGCACGTTCTCCGATTGAAAGATCGTTCGACGAAATGGGCCGCTATCAGCGGCGCCGGCGCGTCCTGCTGGCGCTGCTGATCGGTGCTTTTTGCGCTTTGCTGATCTTCGGCGGCTCCACCCACGATGAACTAGGCCACGAACGCATAGAGGGGCAGTACGGCATCGCCCTGATACTGATCGGGATCGGCGGCCGGCTCTGGTCGATCCTCTATATCGGCGGCCGCAAGTCGGCCGAACTGGTTGCTACCGGCCCATATTCGGTGATGCGCAACCCGCTGTATTTTTTCTCCACCATAGGGGCCGCCGGCATCGGCGCCCAGACCGGCAGCGTGATCGTCTCGGTGGCGTCGGCGGTTTTGTGCGCGGCCGCGTTCTACATCGTCACGCTCCGCGAGGAACGGCATTTGACGACCGTGCTCGGGGCGCCGTACAAGGACTACATCGCACGGGTGCCGCGGTTTTTTCCCAATCCCCGGCTTTATCGCGATCAGGCCGAGGTCACCTTCACACCGCGCATTTTTAATCACACGCTGCGCGACGGCTTGATGTTCGTGGCTTCCGTACCGTTTTTCGAACTCATCGAGTCCGGACAGGAAAGCGGTGTAATTCCCGTCCTCTTCTGGCTGTATTGAACTGCGGATGCCGCGATCGCCGGCAAGTTCCTCGACGATTGGATTCCCGACATGCTCAATGAAGTTAAATCGGCGCAGGCCGAACAAGCGCAGGCCAGGCGTGCGCTGGGCAGGTATCAGCACGCGCGCAGGATGGTGCTTGCCGCCCTCGTGGTCGTCATGTTCGCAGCGCTGCTGTTTGGCCAGTCTGCTTTTCCTCCCGAAAGCGTGCCGCACGAAACGATCGAAATGGTCGGCGTCCTGCTGATCTTTCTTGGCATTGTCGGGCGCTTGTGGTCGACGCTCTATATCGGCGGACGCAAATCCTCCGAGGTGGTTACCGGCGGACCCTATTCGATCACCCGCAATCCGCTCTATGTCTTCTCCTCGATAGCTGCCGCCGGCGTCGGCGCGCAGATGGGCTCGATCACTGCGGCGATCGGCTTCGCGGTGATTTGCGCCGCCGCCTTTCATGTCGTCATCCTGCGCGAAGAGACGTTCCTGAAGGAGGCCTTCGGAACGCCATTCCAGGCCTATATGGCGCGAGTGCCGCGCTTCTTCCCGAAGCTTTCGCTGTATCAGGAAGGCAACACCGGCAGCTTCAAGCCGCGCCTGCTGCGGACGACGCTGCTGGACGGACTGGTGTTCCTCGTTGCCATGCCGTTTTTCGAATCGATCGACGCCGCCCAGCAATCGGGCATACTGCCGGTGCTGTTCCGTTTCCCATAGGCCCATTGTGTGTCGGCACGAGGTGTTGCACGCCGGCCCGCTTTGACGTATAGCACCGCCGTTCCCAAAAACCGCCCGGCAGGGCATGCCGTGGCGGTTTCATTTGCTTTTCGGGCTTTGGTCGGCCTGAAGCGAACAAAAAGCGCGATGATGCGCACATAAACGGAGTAGCAAAATGCCCAAGATGAAGACCAAGTCAGCCGCCAAGAAGCGGTTCAAGATCACAGGTACGGGAAAAGTCCTGTCGGCTGCGGCCGGCAAGCGTCACGGCATGATCAAGCGTTCCAACAAGTTCATTCGAAATGCCCGCGGCACGATGGTTCTGGCTGAACCGGATGGCAAGAAGGTCATCAAGAATTTTCTGCCGAACGGCCTCTAAGGCATTCGGTCTGGACAAGTTTTAAGGAGATCATGACATGGCACGCGTAAAAAGAGGCGTCACCTCGCACGCCAAGCACAAAAAGGTACTGAAAGCCGCCAAGGGTTTCTACGGCCGCCGCAAGAACACCATTCGCATCGCCAAGCAGGCGGTGGAAAAGTCGCTGCAGTATGCCTACCGCGACCGCAAGAACCGCAAGCGTTCGTTCCGCGCCCTGTGGATCCAGCGCATCAATGCCGCTACCCACGAGCATGGCCTGACCTATGGCCGGTTCATCGACGGTCTCAACAAGGCCGGCATCGAGATCGATCGCAAGGTCCTGTCGGACATGGCCATCCACGAGCCGCAGGCATTTGCCGCCCTTGTGGCCAAGGCCAAGGTCGCGCTCGAGTACCTCAAGAACACCACGCCGAACGCTTTTGAAAGCGCTGTAGCCTAACCAGCGCCTTCCCAAGCACATCGACACTTGATTTGGGAAACCCGCGCTGGCAGGGCTGGCGCGGGTTTTTCTTTGCCTTCAATCGAGTCTGAAACATGAGTGACATGGAAACTCTCGAAAATTCCCTGATGAGCGACATTTCGTCGGCCGCAGACGAGCAGGCGATCGAAGCCGTGCGTGTTTCAGCGCTCGGCAAGAAGGGCTCGGTCTCCGAAATGCTGAAGACGCTCGGCTCGATGAGCGCAGAAGAGCGCCAGATAAAAGGCCCGGCGATCAACGGTCTCAAGAACCGCATCACCGAGGCGCTTACCGCGCGCCGCGCCGAACTCAAGGACGCAGCGATCGCATCACGGCTCGCGGCGGAAAAGGTCGACGTCACACTGCCGGTGCGGCAATCGACGGCCGAGCGCGGCCGCATCCATCCGATCAGCCAGGTCAGCGACGAGATTGCCGCGATCTTCGGCGACCTCGGCTTTGCCATCGCCGAAGGTCCCGATATCGAGACCGATTACTACAATTTCACTGCGCTGAACTTCCCGGAAGGCCATCCGGCGCGCGAGATGCATGACACCTTCTTTTTCCAGCCGGACGAGAAGGGCGAGCGCAAGCTTTTGCGCACCCACACCTCGCCGGTGCAGATCCGCACCATGGAGATGCAGAAGCCGCCGATCCGCATCGTCATTCCCGGAAAAACCTACCGCCAGGATTCCGATGCCACGCACTCGCCGATGTTCCATCAGGTCGAAGGGCTGGTGATCGACAGATCAGCCAACGTCGCCAACATGAAATGGGTGCTGGAGGAGTTCTGCAAGGCCTTCTTCGAGGTACGCCAGGTCAAGATGCGCTTCCGGCCGAGCTTCTTCCCGTTCACCGAACCCAGCATGGAGGTCGACATCCAGTGCGACCGTTCGCGGCCGGGCGAGGTGCGCTTCGGCGAAGGCTCCGACTGGATGGAGATCCTCGGTTGCGGCATGGTCCACCCCAATGTGCTGAGATATGGCGGGCTCGATCCCGACGAATATCAGGGCTTTGCCTGGGGCATGGGCATCGATCGCATCGCCATGCTGAAATACGGCATGCCGGACCTGCGCGCCTTCTTCGACGCCGATGTGCGCTGGCTGTCGCATTACGGCTTCCGGCCGCTCGACATGCCGACGCTGTTCGCAGGCTTGAGCACATGACAGCGGCCCACACCGGCGGCTGCCGCTGCGGCGCCGTGCGGTTCGAGGCTTCGGCCGAACCGCACCATGTCAGCTATTGCCATTGCGGCGATTGCCGGCGGGCCAGCGGCGCGCCGGTATCGGCCTTCGTCGGCTTCATCACCGAGCAGGTCGCCTTCACGGGCAAGGCGCTGAAGATGTTCGAGAACGGGCCGGTGACGCGCTCCTTTTGCGGCATCTGCGGTTCGCCGATCGCCTATGTCGATGAGCGGCTGGCCGACCACATCTATTTCATGCTCGGCGCCATGGACATGCCGGCCTATTTCAAGCCGACGCACCACGCCCATGTGCGCGAGCAGCTTCCCTTCGTGCACATGCCGGATGACTTGCCGAGACATCTGAAGACCAGCGTGCCCAGACCAGACGGAACACAGTCATGAAATTCACCCTCTCCTGGCTCAAGGACCACCTCGAGACCGACGCCTCGCTCAACGAGATCGTCGAGCGGCTGACCTCGATCGGCCTCGAAGTCGAGCATGTCGACGACAGATCGAGCCTAAAACCCTTCGTCATCGCCAAGGTGCTGGCGGCAGTGCAGCACCCCGATGCCGATCGGTTGCGCGTGCTGACGGTCGATACCGGCGACGGCAAGGCACCCGTGCAGGTTGTGTGTGGAGCGCCGAACGCCCGCGCGGGCCTGATAGGCGCCTTTGCAGCACCCGGCACCTATATTCCGGGCATCGACGTGACGCTGACGGTCGGCAAGATCAGGGGCGTCGAAAGCCACGGCATGATGTGCTCCGAGCGCGAGCTTGAGCTTTCCGAAGAGCATGACGGCATCATCGATCTGCCGGCCGATGCGCCGGTCGGCACCAGCTTCGCCGCCTATGCGCATCTCGACGATCCGGTCATAGAGATCAATTTGACGCCGAACCGTCCGGACGCGACCAGCGTCTACGGCATTGCCCGCGATCTGGCGGCGAGCGGGCTCGGCCGCCTCGTCGGCGGCGCGATCATGCCGCATGCCGGCAGCGGCATGTGCCCGGTGAAGGTGACGATCGAAGCCCCTGAACTCTGCCCCGGCTTCGCCCTGAGATTGGTGAAAGGCGTGAACAACGGTCCGTCGCCGAAATGGCTGCAGCAGCGGCTGATCGCCATTGGGCTTCGGCCGATCAGCGCGCTGGTCGATATCACCAATTTCGTCACCTTCGATCGCGGCCGGCCGCTGCATGTGTTCGACGCGAACAAGGTCGCCGGCAACCTTACCGTGCGCCGGGCGCGTGACGGTGAAAAGGTGCTGGCGCTTGACGGCCGCGAATACACGCTGACGCCTGACATGTGCGTGATAGCCGACCAGGACGGCGTCGAATCGATCGCCGGCATCATGGGCGGCGAACATTCCGGCTGCGACGAGAACACCACCGACGTGCTGATCGAATCGGCGCTTTGGGATCCGATCACCACGGCCCGCACCGGCAGGACGCTCGGCATCATCAGCGATGCGCGCTACCGCTTCGAGCGCGGCGTCGACCCGGAATTCATGGTGCCCGGCGTGGAGTTGGCGACCAAGCTGGTGCTGGACTTCTGCGGCGGCACGCCGACCGAAACCGAAGTCGTCGGCTATGCCGGTCACGCGTCGAAGATCGTTTCCTTCCCGCTGTCGGAAGTGAGGCGGCTGACCGGCACAGAGGTGCCCATGGAGGAGAGCCTCGCCATTCTTTCGCGCCTCGGCTTCAAGCCGGAAGGCGCGGGCGATGTCGTCGATGTGGCGGTGCCGTCCTGGCGGCCGGATGTCGACGGCAAGGCCGATCTGGTCGAGGAGGTCATGCGCATCCATGGCGTCGACAACATCGCGCCGCAGCCGCTCGGCGCGCACGATGCCGTCAACGCCAAGATCCTGACTGTCCTGCAGGTCCGCACCCGCGCCGCCAAGCGGGCGCTGGCGGTGCGCGGCATGATGGAGGCGGTCACCTGGTCGTTCATTCCGGCAAAACATGCCGAACTGTTCGGCGGCGGCCAGACCGCACTGAAGCTCGCCAACCCGATCGCTGCCGACATGTCCGACATGCGGCCGTCGCTGCTGCCGGGCCTGATCGCCGCCGCGCAGCGCAATGCCGACAAGGGCATCGGCGATGTCGCGCTGTTCGAAGTGTCCGGCACCTACGAGGGCGATGCGGCCGACCAGCAACGGCGCGTCGCCGCCGGCGTGCGGCGCGGCACGGCCAAGCTCGAAGGCTCCGGCCGCCACTGGGCCGGCAATGCCGGTCCGGTCGGCGTGTTCGACGCCAAGGCCGACGCGATCGCAGCACTTGAAGCCTGCGGCGCGCCGGTCGAGCGGCTGCAGATCGAGGCCGGCGGCCCGGCCTGGTATCATCCCGGCCGCTCCGGCACGATCAAGCTCGGGCCGAAGGTCATTTTGGGAACATTCGGCGAGTTCCACCCGAAGACGCTGGAGGAACTCGACGTTTCCGGGCCGCTCTGCGGCTTCGAGATTTTCATCGATGCCGTGCCCGAGCCGAAGGCCAAGCCGACGCGGACAAAACCGAGACTGGAGCTGTCCGCCTTCCAGGCGGTCAAGCGCGATTTCGCCTTCGTCGTCGACAAGGCGGTCGAAGCCGGCACGCTGACCCGCGCAGCCCTTGCCGCCGACAGGAAGCTGATCACCAACGTCTCGGTCTTCGACGTGTTCGAAGGGGCGTCACTCGGCGCCGCCAAGAAATCGATCGCCATCGAAGTGTCGATCCAGCCGGTCGAAAAGACGCTGACCGACGAGGATTTCGAGGCGCTGGCCAAGCGCATCGTCGAGAATGTGCACAAGCAGACTGGTGGTGTGCTGCGGGCCTAAGTTGCAAACTAAGAAGGGGTACCGCGCCATCTTGCCTTCTCCCCTTGTGGGAGAAGGTGGATTGGTGCGTAGCGCCAAGACGGAAGAGGGGTGTTGGACGGAGCGCGGCTTTTGCCAAGCTGGAACACCCCTCATCCGTCGCCTTCGGCGACACCTTCTCCCACAAGGGGGAGAAGGCAGAGCCGCGCGAGACCTCACGCTGGCGCTCGCCCCCCGGAATGGGCAACTCAAGCCTGAAGGGATTTCATAGCCGCTGTCACCCGTTGACCAGCGCCAGCATTTCTTCGGTGTAGCGCTTGCCGACGACCTTCTCCGGCGACAGGGCGTCGCCAATGGCCGCCACTTCCGCCTGGCTCAGCGCAATCTGTGCTGCTGCCGCGTTCTGCTCGAGATGGCGGATTTTTCGCGCGCCGGGGATCGGTACGATGAAATCGCCCTGATGCAGCACCCAAGCGAGCGCCAGCTGCGCCGGCGTCACGCCCTTGCCCGCCGCCATTGCCTCCAGCGTCGCGATAACAGCTGCATTGGCCGCCATGGCGTCGGCCTGGAAGCGCGGCAGTCCACGCCGCCAGTCATCGGCGCCGAGCACCTCTGGCTTGGCGATCGTTCCGGTCAGCAGGCCGCGGCCGAGCGGGCTGTAGGGGACAAAGCCGATGCCGAGTTCGCGGCAGACGGCGAACACCTCTTCCTCCGGATCGCGGCTCCACAGCGAATATTCGCTCTGCACGGCTGATATCGGATGCACCGCATGCGCCCGGCGAATGGTCGCGGCACTCGCCTCCGACAGGCCGAGCGCGCGCACCTTGCCCTCGCGCACCAGCTCGGCCATGGCGCCGACCGTATCCTCGATCGGCACATTGGGATCGACGCGATGCTGGTAGTACAGGTCGATCACCTCGGTGCCCAGCCGCTTCAATGACGCTTCGGCCACCGCCTTGACGTGTTCGGGGCGGCTGTCGACACCCGCCATGCGCTCGACGCCGTTGCCTTCTTCAAGGATTTTGAAGCCGAATTTCGTCGCGATCGTCACCTGGTCACGCACCGGCTTCAGCGCCTTGCCGAGCAGGATCTCATTCTCGTACGGGCCATAGACCTCGGCCGTGTCGAAGAAATTGACGCCGATATCGACGGCGCGGCGCAGTGTGGCGATCGCGTCCACCTCCGGCTGGCCGCCATAGCCGAAGCTCATCCCCATGCAGCCGAGACCGACCGGATAGACATAAAGTTCATTTCCAAGCTTGCGGGTTTGCATCACGCGTCTCCTTGTTGTGATGCGGCAGAGATAGCGCCTTGCACCGCGTTCGATAATCGGCTCTTACTTGCACGGGCTGTTCTAAAAGATAGATCAATGAACCGAACGCATCTCTCCCAACTTGCGGTGCTGGCTACCGTCGCCCAGTGCGGCAGCTTTCGCGGCGCGGCCAAGGAGCTCGGCATTGCGCCCTCGGCAGTCAGCCATGCGGTTTCCAGCCTGGAGGCGCGTCTTGGCGTGCGGCTCCTGGCGCGCAGCACGCGCAGCGTCGCCCCGACCGAGGCAGGCGCACAGCTGCTCGATCGGCTGAGGCCGGCGCTGTCGGAAATCGATCTGGCGCTGGAATCGGCGGTCGAGGCGCGCGACCGGCCGGCGGGCAATCTCCGGCTGACCGTGCCGCGCACCGCCGCCCACCTGGCGCTGACGCCGCGGCTCGGTGCCTTTGCATCGGCCTATCCCGACATCGTGCTGGAGATCGTCATCGAAGACCGCTTCACTGATGTGGTCGAAGGCGGCTTCGACGCCGGCGTCCGGCTCGGCGAGAGCCTGCAGCGCGACATGATCGCTGTGCGCATCGGTCCAAACCTTCGCGGCGCCGTCGTCGGCGCGCCATCCTATTTCGCAACCATGCCCAGGCCGCGCCATCCACACGATCTCGTCGGTCACCGTTGCATCCGCTTCCGTTTCTCCAGCGGCATCCTCTACCGCTGGGAATTCGAGAAGGACGGCGAGGAGATCGAGCTGGCGGTGCAAGGGCCGCTGATCCTCGACGAGGACCATCTGATCGCCAATGCGGCGGCCGACGGCGCTGGGCTTGCCTTCCTGTTCGAGGACTATGTCCGCGAGGCGTTGGCCACCGGCCGGCTCATTCGCGTGCTGGAAGACTGGTGCCCGCCCTTCGACGGTTTCTTCGCCTACTACCCGAGCCGCCGCCAGATGCGGCCGGCGCTGCGAGCCTTTGTCGATTTCTTCAAGGTAACCGGATGAGGCTTGTCGGAGCGTCGTCGGCTTTGACATGACACATACAGGTAGAAGGGGATAGCCTTTGCAGGACCTGGGTTCCTCGCCCCCCTTTGCGGAGACGAGGAACCCAAGCTCTGCGGAGGGCAGCGCCGGCATCCGAACAAGCCGCAGACGATCGCCTTGCTCGCTGCCATGCTTCGCATTGGCTTTTTTGCCGATTTCAGGCAAACCTCCACGCCTGCAATTTGAAGAGGGAGAAGCCTGATGTTCCGATGGGGTGTTTTGTCGACGGCCAAGATCGGCCGCGAGCATCTTTTGCCTGCAATGGTCGAGGCGGAGAACGGCGTGCTATCGGCGATCGCCAGCCGCGACCTGTCGAAAGCCCGTGCCCTGGCCGATCGGTTCGGCGCCCCCCATGCCTTCGGCTCCTATGACGAGCTGCTCGCATCCAGGGATGTCGACGGCGTCTACATCCCGCTGCCGACCGCCCAGCATGTCGAATGGACCGCCAAGGCGATCGAGGCCGGCAAGCATGTTCTGGTCGAAAAGCCGCTGGCGCTCGATGCCAGGGACATTCCGCCGCTGATCAAGCTGCGCGACGCCAAAAACGTGCTGGTCTGCGAAGCCTTCATGGTCGTCTACCACCCGCAATGGGTCAAGGTGCGCGAGCTGATCGCCAACGGCGCCATCGGCCGGCTGCGCCATGTCCAGGGCGCGTTCTCCTACTACAATGTCGATCCCAAGAACATGCGCAACCAGCTCGACCTCGGTGGCGGCGCGCTGCCCGACATCGGCGTCTACCCGACGGTGTCGACGCGCTTTTCGACGGGCAAGGAGCCGCTGCGCGTCCAGGCGACGATCGAGCGCGACAAGACATTCGGCACCGACATCTACTCCTCGATCCGCGCCGATTTCGGTGACTTCGAATTGTCGTTCTATCTGTCGACGCAGATGGCGGCCCGGCAGGTGATGGTGTTCCACGGCGAGAAGGGCTTCATCGAGGTGCTTTCGCCGTTCAACGCCGGCATCTACGACCACCATCGCATCGAGCTGCACAACCAGAACCATAGCGAGGCGCAAGTGTTCCGCTTCCCCGGCATGCAGCAATACCGGCTGGAGGTCGAGGCCTTCGCGCGGGCGGCACAGGGCGGCACCGACCGCGTCTTCACGCTGGAAGAGTCCGTGCTCAACCAGAAGGTCATCGACGCCATCTTCCGCGCCGGCGAGAAGGAAGGCTGGGAGACGGTCTGACAATCGTCAGCCGGGGAGGAGAGCCGGGGGGAGAAGGTGGCTGACGATGCGGATGTGATCATTGTCGGCGCCGGCCTTGCCGGGCTCGTCGCGGCGGCCGAGCTGGCCGAGGCCGGCAAGAAGACCATCATCGTCGACCAGGAGCCTGAACAGTCGCTCGGCGGCCAGGCGTTCTGGTCGCTTGGCGGCATCTTCCTCGTCGATTCGCCCGAGCAGCGGCGCATGCGCATCCGCGATTCGCATGATCTGGCGCTCGAGGACTGGCTTGGCACCGCCGCCTTCGACCGTGCGGAAGATTTTTGGCCGCGCCGCTGGGCCGAGGCCTATGTCGGCTTCGCCGCCGGCGAGAAGCGCTCCTGGCTGACGCAGCGCGGCATGAAGTTCTTCCCAATCGTCGGCTGGGCCGAGCGCGGCGGCGGCAACGCCGTCGGCCACGGCAATTCGGTGCCGCGCTTTCACGTCACCTGGGGCACCGGGCCGGGCGTGCTCGACCCGTTCGTACGGCGCGTGCGCGAGGCCGAGAATAGCGGGCTGATCCGCTTCAAATTCCGCCACCGGGTCAACGAACTGACGCGGACAGGCGCCGTCGTGAATGGCGTGCGCGGCGACATGCTTGAGCCGAGCGATGTCGATCGCGGCCGCAGGAGTTCGCGCGACGTCGCCGGCGACTTCGAGCTCAACGCGCAAGCGGTCATCGTCGCCTCCGGCGGCATCGGCGGCAATCCCGAGCTTGTCCGCAAAAACTGGCCGCAGCGGCTCGGCACGCCGCCCAGACGCATGATCTCTGGCGTTCCCGATCATGTCGACGGCCGCATGCTGGCGATCACCGAACAGGCCGGCGGCAGCATCATCAACCGCGACCGCATGTGGCACTATGTCGAAGGCATCAGGAACTGGGCGCCGCTCTGGACCGACCATGCAATCCGCATCCTGCCCGGCCCGTCGTCGCTGTGGCTCGACGCCCGCGGCAAGCGCCTGCCGGTGCCGCTCTATCCCGGCTTCGACACGCTGGGCACGCTCAGCCACATCATGAGCACCGGCTTCGATTATTCCTGGTTCATCCTGACCAAAAAGATCATCCAGAAGGAGTTCGCGCTGTCGGGCTCCGAGCAGAACCCCGACCTCACCGGAAAAAGCTGGCGCCAGGTGCTTGGCCGCGCCACATCGGGCGTTCCCGGTCCGGTAAAGGCGTTCATGGAGAAGGGCGAGGATTTCATCGTCGAGCCTGATTTGCCGGCGCTGGTCGCCCGCATGAACGCGCTTGTCGGCGGCGAGCCGCTGCTCGAACTGGCGCAGGTCGAGCACGAAATCCGCGCCCGTGACCGGCAGCTCGACAATCCGTTCTCCAAGGATATGCAGATCACCGCCTTGCGCGGCGCCCGAGCCTATCTCGGCGACCGGCTGATCCGCACGGCCAAGCCGCACAAGATGCTCGACCCTGCCAATGGGCCGCTGATCGCGGTCAGGCTCAACATCCTGACCCGCAAGACGCTGGGCGGCTTGCAGACCGATCTCGACAGCCGTGTCCTGGGTACCGATGGCCAGCCGGTCGAGGGATTGTACGCGGTCGGCGAAGCCGCCGGTTTCGGCGGCGGCGGCATGCATGGCTATGCGGCGCTGGAAGGGACGTTTCTTGGCGGCTGCCTTTTTTCAGGCCGCGGCGCCGGCCGGGCGGCGTCGCGGGCAGTGGGGTAGGACCCTCACCAGATCCATTCGCCGCGTCCCAGAGCCGATACCGCGTCAACGATCCGGGTAAAGCTCGAGCGCGCACGACCGACCGTGTGCCGGCCTCTGAGATAGCCATGCACCAGCCCCGGCTCTTCGAACCAGTAGGCGTGACCCTCCTCCGCGACGAGGCGGTCGCGATAGGCCTCGCCGTCTGACGACAGCGGGTCGCATTGGGCGGTGATCAGCACAGTCGGCGGCAGATTGGCAAAATCGGCATCGGCCAGCGGCGACAGCGTGAGATCGCCGGTGCGGTCTTCGCCGCCGGTCCTGGTATTCGTGTAGAAATCGAGGTCGCGGACCGTCAGCATCGGCGCCTCGGCATGGGTAACGTAAGAGCCTTGCGAGCGGTCGCCGCCAAGGCCGGGATAGATCAGCACCTGGCCGATCGGCCTTCGTGCATGGCCGCGCGTCGCATGGCTGACCGCGGCGGCAAGATTGCCGCCGGCGCTGTCGCCGCAAAGCAGGATCGGGCGCTTGTAGGTCGTCGCCGCCCATTCGAAGGCGCTGATGGCATCGTCGAAGCCGGCCGGATGCAGATGTTCCGGCGCCAGCCGGTAATCGACAGAAACCACCTCATAGCCGGTGCGGCTGCAAAGCTCGGCGCAGAAGTCGTCATGGCTGTCGAGCCCGCCGAGGATATAACCGCCACCATGGAAATAAAGCACCATCGCCGCCGCTTCCGGCGCGGGTGTGCGGTAGATGCGGATCGGGATTTGATGCGAAGGCGTGGCAATGGCGGTGGTCTCCGCCGTAACGTTGTCTGGGTGGCCGGCAGAGAATTCACGGCACATGCGGTCGTAGATGTCGCGCTGCTGATCGATCGTGTAGTCGATCGCATCAGGCGGAAAATAGGAATTGGTCCGCTCGATGAAGGCCCAAGTCTCGGCGTCGATGAGCTTTTTGTAGTCGGTCATGGACGCTGAACGCGATCTGACGACAGCGCCTGGGCACCCCCCTCTGCCCTGCCGGGCATCTCCCCCTCAAGGGGGGAGATCGGATGTCGCTTCGGTTTTCGCCAATCTCCAACGTTGCAAGATGGGCTGCAAGGCCGAAGCTGCCAATCTCCCCCCTTGAGGGGGAGATGGCCGGCAGGCCAGAGGGGGGTGGGCGCCGTCATTTCAACAATACCTTCACTTCCCCTTCCACACCGGGTCGCGCTTTTCGGCAAAGGCGCGAAAACCCTCGAGATTGTCCTCCGAGCCGTACAGTGCGTCAACCGTCGCCAATTGGCGGCGCGTCACCCGGTTCATCGCGTCCTGGAAGGTGAGTGCTTCGGCGATCCGCGCCGTCTCCTTGATCGCGGCAAAGACCAGCGGCGGACCGCCGGCGAGCAGTCGTGCGATCTCCCAGACGCGATCCTCGAGCTTCTCCTTGGGCAGAACCTCGTTGACCAGACCCCAGCGATGCGCTTCGGCGACATCCATCCAGCGGCCGGTGAACAAAAGGTCCATGGCGACATGATAGGGAATGCGCTTCGGCAGCTTGATCGTCGCTGCATCGGCCAGCGTGCCGGCGCGAATTTCCGGCAGCGCAAAGGAGGAGTGATCCGACGCGTAGATGAGGTCGCAGGACAGCGCCAGCTCGAAGCCGCCGCCGACCGCCATGCCGTTGACGCAGGCGATGACCGGCTTGTTGAGATCGCGCAGCTCCTGCAGCCCGCCGAACCCGCCGACGCCATAGTCGCCGTCGACAGCATCGCCGCTGGCCGCGGCTTTCAGGTCCCAGCCGGCGCAGAAGAACTTGTCGCCGGCGGTCTTGACAATGGCGACCCGCAGATCCGGATCGTCACGGAACGCCTTGAAGGTCTCGCCCATCAGCCGCGAGGTGTTGAGGTCGATAGCGTTGGCCTTGGGCCGATCGAGCGTGACTTCGAGGATCGTGCCCTCGCGGCGGGTGGTGATGACGTCAGACATTCTTGTTTTCTCCAAGCACCAGCAGCGCGTCGGCGATCCAGGCGCCTTTGCCTTGCGCGCAGACGATCAGCGGGTTGATGTCGAGCTCCTCGATCTCGCCGGCATTTTTCTGCACGAAGGCGGCGATGCCTGATATCGCCTCGATGGCCGCCGCGAGATCGGCCTTGGGCCGGCCGCGATAGCCTTCGAGCAGCGGGAACAATTTGAGCCCGCGCAATGCCGCCTCGATGTCGTCGCGGGTCGCCGGCAGCATCAGCGTGACGCTGTCGCGCAGCAGCTCGACCAGCACGCCGCCGGTGCCCAGCGTCATCACCGCGCCGAACATCGGGTCACGGGTGAAGCCGACGAGCAGTTCGGCGACGCCGTCGCGCACCATGCGCTCGACATAGAGGCCGGTGCCGAGCGCATCGAGATCATGGGCGGCCGTGCTGACGGATTCGGCGTCCCTGAGGTTGAGCCGAACCGCGTCAAGCTCGGATTTGTGGGTGACGCCCAAAGCCTTCAGCGCAACCGGAAAACCGAGCGCCATCGAGGAGATGACCGCCTCGACCGAATTGCCGGCGCGTTCACCGCTCGGCACGGGGAGCCCGGCCTCGATCAGCCGCGCTTTCGCCTCGGCCTCATCAGGCGTGACATGGTCGCCGGCCGGCGCCCCGGAAGCGGAGGTGTCGATCGGCTGCGCCTGCGGCTCGCGCCAGGCCCAGCCAATGAAGGCGGCCGCCTGGGCGGCGTCCATGGCTTCGGAAATGCCGAACAACGGCACCATGCCGCGTCCCATCAGGCCGGCGGTGTATTCCTCGGGCAGGTTCTCCGGCAGCGAGGAGACGATCGCGCCCTGCGCCTTGTTGGTCTTCAGCGCCGATTCGAAGGCGCGCAGCGTCGTCCACCAGTCGGTGTCGGAGCAGCGGTCGGGGCGCGGGAAATCGAGCACCAGCATGTTGAGGTCGAAGCCGCCCGACACCATGGCGGTGAAGGTGGCGGTCATCGCCGGCTCGTTGTTCCAGATGAAGGTGTGGTAGTCGAGCGGGTTGGCCACCGCAACCAGCGGCCCGAGCGTCGATTTGACGTGGGCGCGGTGGGTGTCGGTCAGCGCCGGGAAATTCACCCAGCGGCCTTCGGCGCTGTCGGCCATGACAGACGCTTCGCCGCCCGAACAGCTCATCGACGACAGCCGGTAGCCGGGCAGGGGGCCGGTGACGTGCAGCAGCTTGAGCGCCTCGATGAAGGCAGGGATGGAATCGACGCGGGCGATGCCGAGCCGCTTCAGGAAGGCGCCCGAGGCAGCGTCCGAGCCGGCCAGCGATGCGGTATGCGACACCGTTGCTTGCCGCGCCTGCTCGGAGCGGCCAACCTTCATGGCGATGATCGGTTTCTTCAGCTCTCGCGCCCGCGCGGCCAGCCTTTCGAAGCCGGCTACCGAATCGAAGGCCTCGATATGCAGGCCGAGCGAAGTGACCCGATCGTCCTCGATCAGGCCGAGCGCCATTTCCGAAAGGCCGGTCTGTGCCTGGTTGCCGGCGGTCATCAGAAAGGCGATCGGCAGGCCGCGCTTCTGCATCGTCATGTTGATGGCGATGTTCGACGACTGGGTGATGATGGCGACGCCGCGGCCGCCCTCGGCCAGCCTGATGCCGCCATGCTGGTCGGGCCATAAAAGCGCGCCGTCGGCATAATTGATCAGGCCGTAGCAGTTCGGCCCGATGATCGGCATCTGGCCCGCCGCAGCGACCAGTTCCGCCTGCAATCGCTCGCCATGCTCGTCATAAGCCTCGGTCTCGAGAAAGCCGGCGGCAAAGCAGACGGCGCCGCCGGCACCTCGCTCGGCCAGCGCCTTGACCACCTCGATGGTCGAATGCCGGTTGACGCCGACAAAGGCGGCGTCCGGGGCGCCGGGCAGGTCGGCCACCGAACGGTAGGCCTTGCGGCCGGCGACTTCATCCTTGGTCGGGTGCACCGGCCAGATCTCGCCGGCAAAACCCATCTTGATCGACTGCGCGACGACGGCGGCGGCCTGCGCGCCGCCGAACACGGCAATCGTGCGCGGGCGCAAGAGGCGCTCAAGTTTGTGCATTTATCAGCCCCCGAACGGGCGCAGCAGCGCCCGTGAAATGATGTGGCGCTGGATTTCCGACGTGCCTTCCCAGATGCGCTCGACGCGGGCGTCGCGCCAGATGCGTTCCAGCGGCAGATCGTCCATCAGCCCCATGCCGCCATGGATCTGGATCGCCTCGTCGGCGACGAAGGCAAGCATTTCGGTGGCCTTCAACTTGGCCATGGCCATGTCCTGATCGGTGACGGTGCCCTGATCGTACTTCCAGCCGGCTTCGAACACCATCAGGTCGGCCGCTTTCAGTTCTGTCGCCATATCGGCAAGCTTGAATGAAACGCCTTGGAACTTGCCGATCTGCTGGCCGAACTGCTGGCGCTGCGCGGCGTATTCGATCGCATGGCCAAGCGCCCGCTCGGCCCGGCCGAGACAGGTGGCGCCGACCTGCAGGCGGGTCGCGCCAAGCCACGAATTGGCGACGTCGAAACCCTTGTGGACCTCGCCCAGAACCTGGGCTCCGGGTAGCCGGCAATCGTCGAATTCGAGGATGGCGTTGGTGTAACCGCGGTGCGAGACGTTGCGGTAGCCGTCACGCACCGTAAAACCCTTGGTGCCCTTGTCGACGAAGAAGGCGGTGATCTTCTTGCGTTTTCCACGCGGCGTCTCCTCTTCGCCCGAAGCCATGAAGACGATGGCGAAATCGGCAAGATCGGCATGGCTGATGAAGTGTTTGGTGCCGTTCAGCACCCAGTCGTCGCCGTCCTGAACCGCGGTCGCCTTCATGCCGCGCAGATCGGAGCCGGCACCCGGCTCGGTCATCGCCAGGCAATCCCACTTCTCGCCGCGAATGCAGGGATAGAGATACTTTTCGCGCTGCTCCGGCGTGCCGGCCAAGAGGATGTTGGATGGCCGCGCCACGCAGGTCCAGTGCAGTGCGTAATTGGCGCGGCCGAGTTCCTTCTCGTAAAGCAGCCAGGTCACCGTATCGAGGCCGGCGCCACCGACCTCCGCAGGCATGTTGGCGGCATAGAGCCCGGCTTCGATCGCCTTGGCCTTGATCTCCTCGATCAGCTCGCGGCGCAGCACGCCGGTGCGCTCGACCTCGCGCTCATGCGGGTAAAGCTCGTTCTCGACGAAGGCGCGCGTCGTCTCGACGATCAGTTTCTGTTCCTCGGAGAGGCCAAAATCCATGGTCTCAGCCTTTCTTCTTTTTCTTCGGCTTTTCGGCCTTGGCCTTCTCGGCCGCCTTGGAGGCGGTGGGCTTCTTCGCCGCAAGCTTGGCGAGCTGCTTGGTATAGTCCTTGTGCAAGGCGCCGGCGCCCCAGCCCCTGCCTTTGTTCTGCTTCGAGAGCGCATCCATGATGGCGACCAGATTGTCGTCGCGGATCTTTTCGAGCTCGCGGATCGACAGGCCATCCGCCTGATCGTCCGACTGCGTGGCGATCAGGTCGACCAGTTCGTCGTTGAACTCCGGCACATCCATCAGCTTGGTCCACGGCCATTTCAGGCACGGCCCGAACTGCGCCATGAAATGGCGCATGCCGGCCTCGCCGCCGGCGACGCGGTAGACCTGGAACATGCCCATCTGCGCCCAGCGCAGGCCGAAGCCATAGCGCATGATGTCGTCGAGTTCCTCGACCGTGCAGATGCCGTCCTTGATCAGCCACAGCGCCTCGCGCCATGCCGCCTCCAGCAGGCGGTCGCCGACGAACGCCTCGATCTCCTTGCGGATCACCACCGGTTTCATGCCGATCGAGGCGTACATCTCCTTGGCGACCTCGATCGCCTCGTGAAAGGTCTGCTCGCCGCCGACGATCTCGACCAGCGGAAGCAAATAGACCGGGTTGAATGGATGGCCGACGACCAGCCGTTCCGGATGCTTCTTCATCGCCACCTGCATGTCGGTCGGCTTGATGCCGGAGGTCGAGGAGCCGACGATGGTATTGGCCGGCGCATAGAGGTCGATCTCGGCCAGCACGCGGTGTTTCAGGTCGAGCCGTTCCGGCACGCTTTCCTGGATGAAATCGGCATCGGCGACGGCGTCGGCAATGGTCTTGGCAAAGGTCAATTTGCCTTCTTTTGGCAGGCCGTCGGGCAGCATCTGCTTGTAGGCGCGACGCGCGCCTTTCATCACTTCGCCGACCTTGCGCGCGGCTTCGGGGTCGGGATCGAAAATCGACACGTCGATGCCGTTCAAGAGCAGTCGCGCCACCCAGCCGGCGCCGATGACGCCGCCGCCGATTACAGCTGCCTTGGTGATGATGCTCATGCGGAGGCTCCGGTTCTTGTCCTGGCTTTTTCCAGGTCGATGAGAGGCACGCGCTCGCCGGCGCGGATCACGGTGGGGTCATAGGCCCTGCGCGCAAACACCTCGAGCACGAAGGGCCGGAAGAAGTCGATCGGCAACGTCTCGTAGTCGGGGTCGAAGCTCGACTGGTCCCAGCGCTCACAGAACTGGTCGCAATCGTCGAAATAAAGGTGGCCGGCGAAACCGTCGCGCGCATGCGGATTGCCGCCGAGATGGTGGGCGTAGTAGAGGCGCTGGAAGTCGCCGTGCTTTTCCACAACCCAGGTGCACTGCTCGCGCACGAAAGGTTTTAGGACCGAAGCTGCATATTCGTCGTGATTGTACGGTGCGTAGACGTCGCCGATGTCGTGCAGCAGGGCGCAGACGATCCAGTCGGTGTCGGCGCCGTCGCGCCATGCGCGCGTCGCCGCCTGCAGCGAATGGCCGAGCCGGGTGATCTTGTAGCCGGACAGGCCTTCGTCGAGTTGGACAAGCGCGTCAAGCAGCCGTTCGCCGGTCTTCGCCGCATAGTCGATCTCGTGCTCGGTGAGGAACGCGTAATCGTCGCGGTCGCCATCCTTCATTGCGGTGAATTTCACGGTCTTCATCGGCGGCTCCTCCCTACCGATTGCTTGTTCAAAGCGGCGCGCGCTTTGTCAAATTGAGCTTCTTGCGCACTTCATCGGGGCCGATGACCCTTGCGCCCATGTTCGACACGATGCTGACCGCCCGCTCGACCAGCTGCGCATTGGTTGCCAGCACGCCCTTGTCGAGCCAGAGATTGTCCTCAAGTCCGACGCGGACATTGCCGCCGGCCAACACCGCGGCGGCGGCATAGGCCATCTGGTTGCGGCCGATGGAGAACGCCGACCAGGTCCAACCTGACGGCACATTGTTGACCATCGCCATAAAAGTGTTGAGATCGTCCGGCGCGCCCCATGGCACGCCCATGCACAATTGCACGAGAGCATCCGGGTCCAGCACCTTTTCCTCGACCAGTTGCTTGGCAAACCACAGATGGCCGGTGTCGAAGGCCTCGATCTCCGGCTTGACGCCAAGCGCCGTCATCCTGCCGCCCATGGCGCGCAGCATGCCTGGCGTGTTGGTCATGACATAGTCGGCCTCGGCGAAATTCATGGTGCCGCAGTCGAGCGTGCATATCTCCGGCAGGCACTGGCGCACATGTTCCACGCGGTCGGTGGCGCCGCCCATATCGGTGGCTTTCTCGTTCAACGGCAGCGGGTTTTCCGGCGAGCCGAACACCATGTCGCCGCCCATGCCGGCGGTCAGGTTTAGCACCACGTCGACGTCTGCCGCACGGATGCGCTCGGTCACTTCGCGATAAAGCTGCACGTCACGGCGCGGCCTGCCGGTTTCGGGGTCGCGCACATGGCAGTGGACGATCGCCGCACCCGCCTTTGCCGCGTCGATGGCCGAATCGGCGATCTGCTTGGGCGAGCGCGGCACATGCGGGCTGCGGTCTTGCGAGCTGCCGGACCCGGTTATGGCACAGGTAATGAAGACCTCACGGTTCATCGCAAGCGGCATCGACTTTTCTCCCAATCAGCACAGATGGTCCCGATCAAACATGGGCCCAATCGAACAGATGGCAACAATGCCTGACTTGCCGGAAACTGTTTTGCATTTTACGAAGTGCGTATGATGAAAAACGAAAAGTCGTCGATCTTTCGCGCCGAACGGTTGCCGCTCAAGGTGACGCTGCTGGTGTTTTCCGGGTCGTCGATCATGTGTGTGGCCTCGGCCGTCGATCCGCTGCGCGCCGCCAACCGTATTGCCGGCGAGACGCTGTTCGATTTCAGGCTGGTTTCGGTGACCGGCGAAGCGCCGGTCACCACATGCGGCCTGCCGGTTGCGGTCAGCGGCCGCTTCGATGCGGCGGATACGACGGATGTGCTTGTCGTCGTCGCCGGTTTCGGCACGCAGAACTATGCCACGTCGGCCCTGCTTGCCGGCCTGCGCCGAGCGGGGCGCGCCGCACGCGCCTGCGGCGGCGTCGAAGCCGGTACCTGGCTGGTCGCCCGCGCCGGTCTGCTGGAAGGGCGCAGCGCCACCACCCATTGGGAGGACATGGAGGACTTCTCCTCGGCCTTTCCCGAGGTCGACGTTCGCCCCGACCGCTATGTCATCGACGGGCCGGTCTTCACCTCCGGTGGCGCTTCGCCGACCTTCGACCTGATGCTGCATCTGATCCGCACGCGGCTCGGCATGGCGGTCGCGCTCGATGTGGCAAGCGTCTTCATCTACGACCAGGCACGCGCCGCGACCGACGCGCAGCCTTTGGTCTCGCTCGGCCGCCTCGACGGCTACGATCCGCGGCTTGCGCAAGCCATCCGGCTGATGGAAACCCACGTCGACCAGCCCTTGACCATCGCCGCGGTGGCAAAGCGTGCCGGGGTGACGGCACGTACGCTGGAAAGCATCTTTCGCAAGTCGATCGGCGAGACGCCGGGCGCCTATTATCTCAGGCTGCGGCTGGGTGCAGCGCGCCGGCTGGTGGTCGACACGCGCGTGGCCATGGCCGATATTGCCGGGCGAACGGGGTTCTCGTCCGCCGCGGCATTTTCCAGGGCGTTCTCAAGGGCTTTCGGCGAAGCGCCGGTCAGGCTGCGCCGGGGATAATGCATGTCGCCCAAAAGCGCGTAGCGGTTTTGGGGTAACGGCATGCATAGACAAAGGTGGATCAGGCAGCGTCCTGGCGGTCGCTTTTGCCGTCGATCTGCGAGCGCATCTGTCTCGCAAGGTGGGTCTCGAAGCGGCTGGCGACCGCGCGGTCCCATTCGCTTGCACCGCGCGCGCCATGCTTCGGATGCGGCAGCGCCATCAGCCGGTCGATGATCGATCCCTCGCCAGATGAGAGCAGGGCGTCGATTTCGCGTTCGTGCTGCATATCGGTTCGCCTCCTTCTTTCTGTTCCCGCCACGAACCACATATACGAGATTCGTGACGGCTGTTTGAAGGCAAGAGCGAGGCGATTGAGGGGCGGTGCGAGGCAAAACCTTGTCGTCGGTTCCGCCCTCGCGCAAAGCTGTTCCGGGCCGGCGGGTCGGTCAACAGACCCGCCGGTGCGGCACCTCAGACGTATCGGTTGACGATATTCTCGAGCAGTTCCTGGCGGCCGGATCTCGGCTGCGGCTCGATCTTCTTCTTGACGACGCGCTCGGTGATCTCCTCCAGCGTCCGCTTGCCGGCAAGCATCGCCTTGGCCTCGGCCGAGTTCCAGCCAGCATAGCGCTCGGCCAACGGTCCCGACAGCGCCTTGTCCCCGACCATGCGAGCGGCGGCCTTGAGGCCGCGTGCACAGCAATCCATGCCGCCGATATGGCCAATCAGCAGATCCTGCGGATCGAGCGACTGTCGCCGAAGCTTGGCGTCGAAATTGGTGCCGCCGGTCTTGAAGCCACCGGCCTGCAGGACCTGATAATAGGCCAATGCCATCTCCGGCACGTTGTTGGGGAACTGGTCGGTGTCCCAGCCCGACTGGTAGTCGTTGCGGTTCATGTCGATCGAGCCGAAGATGCCGAGCGCATTGGCCAGCGCCAGTTCATGCTCGAAGGAATGGCCGGCCAGGATCGCGTGGCCCTGCTCGATGTTGAGCTTGACCTCCTTCTCCAGCCCGAAGCGTTTCAGGAAGCCGTAGACGGTGGCGACGTCATAGTCGTACTGGTGCTTGGTCGGTTCCTGCGGCTTCGGCTCGATCAGGATGGTGCCCTTGAAGCCGATCCGGTGCTTGTAGTCTACGACCAGGTTGAGGAAGCGGCCGGCCTGTTCCTGTTCGCGGGCAAGGTCGGTGTTGAGCAGCGTCTCATAGCCCTCGCGGCCGCCCCACAGCACATAATTGTCGCCCTTCAGCCGCTTGGTGACGTCGATGCAGTGTTTGACCGTCGCTGCCGCATAGGCAAAGACGTCCGGGTCGGGATTGGTGGCGGCTCCCGCCATGAAGCGGCGATTGGAGAACAGGTTGGCCGTGCCCCAAAGCAGCTTGACCCCGGTCTTCTTCATCTTCGCCGCAAAATAGTCTGATATCTCGTCGAGCCGCGCGGCACTTTCAGAAAAATCTTTTCCCTCCGGCCGCACATCGGCATCGTGGAAGCAGAAATAGGGAACACCCAGCAGCGAAAACATGTCGAAGGCAACATCGGCCTTGAGCTTGGCCAGTTCCATCGTGTCGGTGCCACCAGCCTCGGCGAACCACGGCCGCTCAAAGGTCTGGCCGCCGAACGGATCGCCGCCCGGCCAGGCGAAGGAATGCCAGTAGGCGACGGCAAAGCGCAAATGGTCTTCCAGCCGCTTGCCGGCGACGATTTCATCGGGATTGTAGAACCGGTAGGCCAGCGGATTGGTCGAATCCGGCCCCTCGTATTTGATCTTCTGGATGTCGCCGAAAAAGCCGCTGGTCATGTCTGTCTGTCCTCTCGCAGGGTTCGGTCCTGATTACCTCAGGCGTAATTGGTTTCGCGCTGGCGCTGGATGAAAAAGGTCATGTCAAAGCCAATCAACAACGGAGACAGACCATGACCGACCTCAACACGATCGCCGAAAACTACATCGCCACATGGAACGAGAGCGATGCCGCGCGCCGGCAAGCCTTGCTCAAGGCGGCCTTCACCGATGACATCAGCTACCGCGATCCGATCGTGCAGGGAGACGGCCACAATGGCCTCGCCGCACTGATCGATGGTGTCCAAAAACGTTTTGCCGGCTTCCGGTTTTCGCTGAAGGGCAAGCCGGATGGGTTTGGCGACACGATCCGCTTCTCGTGGAATCTCGGGCCGGAAGGCACCGATTCCGTCATCGAAGGCACCGACATCGGCGTCATCGAGAATGGCCGCCTGAAAAGCGTCACCGGCTTTCTCGACAAGGTCCCGGCACAGTGAGGTGATCTCGGGCCGCGGCGGGGGTGGGAAACCACTCACGCCGTGGCCGTCTTGATAGCCGGGTAAAGCAAGCGGTAGCGCTGATAGGCATCCGCATAGGCGTTGCTTAGCGCGGCGACCGGCTCGATTGTGGCATCGGTGGCCGGCGCCGTGCACACTCTGAGCGGATCGGCGCCCGTCGCCGCGATCAGGCCAAGCCTCGCTGCACCGAAGGCGGCGCCGAAATCGCCGTCGGCGGGAATGTCGACGGGCAGGCCGAGCGCGGTGGCGATTGCCTTTAGCCAGTAGTGCGAGCGCGAGCCGCCGCCGATCGCCGTCACCCGCGTCACCGTCGTGCCGGCTTTGGCCAGGGCTTCGAGACTGTCGCGGAAGGCGAAAGCCACGCCCTCCAGCACGGCCTGGGTCAACACGGCGCGGCTCGATTCATGCGCAAGCCCGGTAAACGAGCCGCGAATGGCCGCATCATTGTGCGGGGTGCGCTCGCCCGAGAGATAGGGCAGGAAGGACACGCCGGTCGGCGCCTTCAGCGTATCGCCGAGCTCGGCGGTCAGCTCGCCGGCGCCTTTGCCTGAAATCTCGGACAGCCAGTTGAGCGAATCGGTTGCCGACAGGATGACGCCCATCTGGTGCCAGGTGTCGGGCAACGCGTGGCAGAATGTGTGCACCGCGCTTTCCGGGTTGGGCAGATAGGACGCATTGGCGGCAAACAGCACGCCTGACGTGCCAAGCGAGACAAAGGCCTGGCCGGCGGCGACCGTGCCCATGCCGCAGGCCGACGCCGCATTGTCGCCGGCGCCACCGGCGATCGGGATGCCCGCCTGCATCCCCCATTTCGAGGCCAGTTCGCTGCGCAACGCGCCAGCCTTCTCAGTGCCTTCGACCAGTGACGGCATCTGCTTCTCGTCGAGCGACGTGGCGGAAAGCAGGTCGGATGACCAGCCTCGCTTGCCGACATCGAGCCAGGACGTGCCGGCCGAGTCCGACATCTCCGAAATATGCTCGCCGGTGAGCCAGAGCCGCAGAAAATCCTTTGGCAGCAAGACCTTTGCCAGTTTGGCGAAAATATCCGGCTCATTGTTTCTCACCCAGACCAGCTTTGGCGCGGTGAAACCGGGAAACACGATGTTGCCGGTCAGCTTGCGAAAGCGCGGGTCGGCGTCGAGCTTGGCAGCCTCGGCATGGCTGCGCGTGTCGTTCCACAGGATGCAGGAGCGCAGCACCTGGTCGCCGGCATCGAGCAATGTAGCGCCATGCATCTGGCCGGAGAGGCCGATGCCCTTCACGGCGGCGAGCTGTTCTGGATGAGAAACCTTGAGCTCGGCGATCGCTTCCTCGCAGGCGCGGATCCACTCGGCGGGGTTCTGCTCCGACCAGCCGGGGTGCGGCCGCGACACGTCGAGTGACGCGTGGCCGGAGCCGACGATGCTCTGCCCGGCATCGATCAACAGCGCCTTGACGCCCGACGTGCCCAGATCGAGGCCGAGATACATGGTGTCCTCCCATTGCCATTAATTTTTTCGGATCTCGAAAAAATCTGACTTGGCAGTTTTTTTAAGACAAGATCCGCCTCCGGTCAATTCTCCGACAAATCGGCAGCGCGCCGCGAAAGCAGCGCCGAGAGCGGGCTGGCGGGCCGCGCCAGCGCGCGTTCCGCGGCAAGTGCCCTTGCCAACGCACGGTCGCCCGACCGCAGCGCCGCCTCGATCAGCGTCAGGTCGATGACGTCGCGTTGCGCATGACTGCCGCCGAAGCGGTGGGCGATCGCCCGGATGGGTCGGATCAGGCGGACCGTCTCGGCAAAATTGCCGTCGCCGAACGCCTTGATGGCGAGCGTCAGGGGATGGCCGACATCCCGGGTAAAGGCGGCGTTGTCGTCGTTGGCGTGCATGGCCTCGCGCTGTGTTTCGAGCAAGGTGCGAGCCGGCGCTTCCTGGCCGGCGCCGACGAGGGCCATCATTGCGTGGGCATCGTTGAAGGCATAGTTGCCGGCGCTGGCCTTCGCCCAGTTGGCGGCGAGCGCCGCCCAGCGGCCGCCGACATCGACGCCGCCGAGATGCAGCCGCCACAGAATCGCCGAAGCATCGACCATGTTGAGCGCCAGCGTCGAGCGTTCGCCGTAGATTGGGCCGTCATAGAGCGCCAACGCCTCGTCGGTTTCGCCGAGATCGTAGTGGAACAGCGCCAGATGCCACCAATTATGCACTTTCAGGAAGCTTTCACGCGTCCACGCGTCGGGGTTGGCGCGCATCCAAGCGATGCCGTCCCTTTGCCGGCTCTGCATTTCCATGACATGGGCGACGGCGTGCTGCGCCCAGCCGTCGCGCGGCTCGATGTCGACTGCCATGCGGCCAAGCTTTTCGGCGCGCGCATAGTCGCCCATTTCCTCCAGTCCGAACGCCTGCATGCCGAGTATGGCGTGGTAGCCCGGCATGCCGCTTTGCCACGATGGCAGCGCGCGGCCGATGCGGTCGCGCAGCATGCGGGCATTGCCGGTGAAGAAATCGATCTGGTGCCCGGTCTGCAGCGCCAGCGCATCGAGCGGAAACTCGATGGCGATATTCTCGAGCAGACGAGCGGCTTCATGCCAGCATCCTGCGGCAAGATGGCCAAGTGCTGCGACATGCGCCTGCTCACGCGGCGTGGCGGCAAGCGGCAGTGCCGCCTCGTGGCATGTCCTGGCCACGGCTGTCGCCTCGCGCTCGGTGGCGAGGCCGAAGAGATAACCCTTGAACACATGCGCCATGACGAAGCCGGGATCCTCGGCGATGGCGCGATCCATCGAGCCGACCGGATCGCCGATGAAGCATTGCATTTCGCGCACGGCCTGGCTGTAAGGCGAGAACCCGGCCTCCGTCGCGCCCGAAAACGTCAGCCCGAATGCATCCCTGACTGCCACGTCATGTCCTCAATTGCCCGAGCGCATCGCCACTGTGGCGATGCCGGCGCCGACCAGCAGCGTGCCGCCGGTGCGGTTGAAGATGCGGATCGCCTTCGGGTTGCGAACGACGTTGCGTGCCCTTGCGGCGATCAGCGCGTAACCGAAGGCATTGGCGAAAGCGAGCGCCAGGAAAGTCGTCTCGAAGATCAGCATCTGCGTCCAGAAATCGGCATGCCGGTCGAGGAACTGTGGCAGGAAGGCGACGAAGAAGGTGATGCTTTTCGGATTGAGCGCGGTGACCAGCCAGGCATGCGCCATCATCTTGGCCGAGGACACCGCGTCCAGGCGCGGCTCGGCCTTGAGCGTGCCACCGGCGCGAAACAGCTTTATGCCGAGATAGATCAGATAGCCGGCGCCGACCACCTTCAGCACCGTGAACACGGTGGCCGACGCCGCCAGCAGCGCGCCGATGCCAAGCATCGACAGCGTCATCGCGGTAAAATCGCCAAACGCCACGCCAACCGCCATCGGCAGCGCCGTGCGCCAGCCCTGGCCGAGCGCATAGGACACGACCAGAAGGATAGTTGGGCCGGGAATGACAAGAAGGATCGTCGAGGCGGCGGCAAAGGCGGCCCAGTTTTCGAAGGACATGTTCGTCTCCTTGAGCTCAAAGAAGAGGATAAATCCTTGGGCTCACAAAGATGTAAAGGGGCAAAAATCGAAAATGCCCCTGGTTAACATCAGGCGACGGTTCTTCACGCTTTTTCAACCATGATTGGTGAAAATGCACTCTATCCGGCCGGACCGTGTTTCCCGCCGACAGCGTAGGGTTTGGGTAGATGCGTGAGTTGCCGCAAGGTCTGACGCCGCCGCACAATGGCGTCGAAATCGAAATTTCCGAAATCCAGCTTTCCCGCCGCGCAGTGTTGTCCGGTGCCGGTGCGCTGGCGCTGCTCGGCGTCGCCGGCTGCAGCCAGACGCTCGACCTGTCGGCGCTGCAACTCGACGCCGTCACCACCGGCGCGATCACCCCTGTCCGCCCAAGCATCAGCGTCGACAAGAACATCACCAGCCCTGGTGTGATGTATGCCTCCGTCACCGACGGCGGCTTCACGCTGCCGGAAGTGCCCTACCTCAAGGTCAAGCCGGAGTTTCGCCGCCAGATCGTCGTCGACCCGACCGGCGAGCAGCCCGGCACCATCGTCGTCCATTCGCAGGAGCGGCTGCTTTACCTGGTGCAGCCCGGCGGTGACGCGATCCGTTACGGCGTCGGCATCGGCAAGGAAGGCTTTCGCTGGTCCGGCCGCGCCAACATCCAGTACGGCAAGGAATGGCCGACCTGGAGGCCGCCGGCCGAGATGATCGCCCGCAAGCCGGAACTGGTGAAATGGCAGGCCGGGCAGCCCGGCGGCCTCGACAACCCGCTCGGAGCACGTGCGCTGTACATCTACCAGAACGGCCAGGACACCGGCTACCGCATCCACGGTTCGCCCGAATGGTGGAGCATCGGCCAGGCGATGTCGTCGGGCTGCGTTCGCCTGATCAATCAGGACATCATCGACCTCTACAGCCGCGTCTCCAGGAGGAACCCGGTCGTCGTCGTCTGACCCTCCCGGTCATCGTCTGAACTCGAGGCGGCTGATGCGGCCGCTCGACTCTCCCGTTGCGCGATCTCGCAAGACAGGCGAATGTGCCCTGCAAAGTCACTGCTCGGGAGACGTGAAGCATGTCCGGAACTTTTGTCATCGCACAAGGCGGCGGCCCGACCGCCGTCATCAACCAGACGGTGGTGGGCGCCACACTCGAGATCCGCAAGCGGCATCCCGGCGCCAAGGTCCTGGGCTCCATCCATGGCGTGCGCGGCATCCGCGACGGCAACTATGTCGATCTTTCGGCTATCCCTGAGGACCGGTTGCGGTTGATTGCTGCGACGCCGAGCGCCGCGCTTGGCTCGACCCGCGACAAGCCGGACGAGGCCTATTGCGAGATCATCCTCAACGGCCTGAACAAGGCGGGCGCCGATGCCTTCATCTATATCGGCGGCAACGACACGTCGGGCACGCAGCAGATCCTGACCGACGCCGCCGGCGGCAAGATGGTTTTCGTCCATGCGCCGAAAACCATCGACAACGATCTCGAGGAGAACGACCACACGCCCGGCTTCATTTCGGCAGCCGAGTTCGTCGCCGGCGCCTTTCTCTCGGTCGACCTCGACTTCCGTGCTCTGCCCGGCATCTATGTCGGCATCGTCATGGGGCGGCATGCCGGTTTCCTCACCGCCGCCGCCGCCGCATGGCAGCTTGATCCCGACAGCGGCCCGCATCTCGTCTATGTGCCGGAGCGTCCGTTCTCGGCTGCGGCCTTCATCGACGATGTTCGCGCCACGCTTGATCGCCACAAGCGCTGCATCGTCGCAGTCTCCGAAGGCGTCAGCACCGCCGACGGCAAGGCGCTGGTCGAAAGTCTTGTCCCGCCGGACAAACTGGAGCGCGATGCGCATGGCAACGTCAAGCTGTCGGGCAGCGACCTGCCGGCCGCCCTCGAGCGTGCGCTGGCCGAAGGATTGCCAGGCAAGCGGGCCCGCGTCGATGCGCTCGGCTACATGCCGCGCGGCTATGTCGGCGCCATCAACCCCGTGGATGCACAGGAAGCCTTTGATGCCGGCGTCTTTGCGGTCGCCGTGGCCGAACAGGGCGGCGGCTCGGTGGCGCTGCAATATGACGGCAAGAAAACCGTGCTGAACAAGGTGCCGCTGAAAAACGTTGCTGGCAAGACCCGTCACATGCCCGACGATTTCATGCTGCCTGAGGTCAATCAGCTCTCCGATGCAGGAATGGCCTATCTGAAGCGGCTGGTTCCCGAAAAGTACAAGGTCGGAAAGCCGTTCGTCTGAGCCGGCTCGCTTCTGATGCCGGAATCTTCGTGATGCGTGACTGGTTCAGCAAGATCGTCATCGACGCCGATACGACGATGCTGACCGAGCCGTTCGTGCATGATTTCGTGCGCGCCAACATCTGGCATCTGCGCGGCCGCGACGTCGACCTGCTTGTCGACACCGGCATGGGGATTTGCCCGCTGGCGTCGGAGATCGACACGCCTGATGGCAAGCCGCTGCTCGTCGTCGCCACCCATATCCACCTCGACCATGTCGGCTCGCTGCACGAATTCCCGCTGCGAGCCGGGCCGAGGATGAGTGCTGCGCAATTCGACAGCATGGATGACGCCGTCACCTACGCCCACATGTTTCATGATCTCGACGGCGCCGTCTCGAAGCTGCCGGCACCGGCCTGGAGAGCGGCCGAATACAGAATCCAGCCGGCGCCGCTGACACGGACGCTTGACGAGGGCGATCTGGTCGACCTTGGCGACCGGCAATTCCGGGTGCTGCATCTGCCCGGCCATTCGCCGGATACGATCGCGCTGTTCGATGAGGCCGACGGCCTGTTCTTCGCCGGCGACGCCATCTCCGACGCCTTGCTGATCGACGACCTGCCGGATTCCGACCGATCAGCCTATCGCCGAACCATGCAGCGGCTGCTCGATCTGCCTGTCAGCATCGGCCATGGCGGCCATGGACCAAGCTTCGACGCCAAACGGATGCGCGAGATCGCCACCGGTTATCTCAGGCGAACAGACGGCGCATAAGCCAAGAATCTGGTTGCCCGCCAGAGTATCTTTGACAACATTGGTGAAGGCCGACAGGCGGCCTGATGCAAACGGATTGTCTCGATGGTCACCCGCGGCTTCTCTTCAGGACGAAAGCCCCCGACGGATGCGGATGCGCGTATCCCGCCGGGACAATATCTCGAGCAAGGGTTTCCGGTGCTGTCGGCCGGGCCGACGCCGCCTGTGCGCACCGAGGACTGGTCGTTCACGCTCAAGCACGGACCGCGGCCGATCAAGACGTGGAACTGGACAGAGTTCAACGCGCTGCCTTTGACCAAGATGACCCGCGACATCCACTGCGTCACCGCGTGGACCAAGTTCGACACGGCGTGGCAAGGGGTGCTGGTCGACGATATTCTGGCGGATGCCGGTATCGAGCCACCGACGGCCTTCACGCTGGCGCTGTCCTTCGACGGCTATACAACCAATGTGCCGACGCAGGATCTCACTGCCGGCAAGGCGATGGTGGCGCTGCTTTACGAAGGCAGGCCGATCACGCCGGACCATGGCGGCCCGGCGCGGCTGCTGGTTCCGCATCTCTATTTCTGGAAGTCGGCCAAATGGCTGAACGGCCTGCAGTTCACCGAGCGCGACGAGCCCGGCTTCTGGGAGCTGCGCGGCTATCACATCTATGGCGACCCGTGGCGCGAGCAGCGCTATACGGGCGATCCATGAGCGACGCGCCGGCGGCGCAGTCGCCCTGGCAGACGGTGACCATCGCCCGCATCGAAAAGCGCACGCCGCGCGTCGCCAGCTTTTTCCTCCAGCCGTCGCGGCCCTTCGCCTATCGTGCCGGGCAGCATGTCGATGTCAGGCTGACGGCGCCGGACGGCTATCAGGCGCGCCGCTCCTACTCAATCGCCTCGGCGCCGGAAGCCGGCGAGACGATCGAGCTGGCGATCGAAAGGCTCGATGATGGCGAGATCTCGCCCTTCTTCCACGATATCGCGGCGGTTGGCGACGAGGTCGAGTTGCGCGGACCGCTCGGTGGCCACTTCGTCTGGTCCGACAGCGACGGCGGCCCGCTTCTGCTGGTCGGCGGCGGGTCCGGCGTGGTACCGCTGATGGCGATGATCCGCCATCGCGCCGCGCGCAGATCGGCGGTGCCCGTGGCATTGGTATTTTCCGCACGGGTCTGGGACGAGGTGATCTTTCGCGACGAGCTGATCGACTTCCACGATCGCCGGGACGGCTTCGATCTGGTGTTGGCGCTGACCCGCGAGGCCGCCCCGCGCCCGTCAGACTATTCGCGGCGGGTCGATGCCGCGATGATGGAGCAATCGATGCTGCGGCTGCCCGCGCCGCCAAGGTTCGCCTTTGTCTGCGGCTCGAATGCCTTCGTGTCAGCCGCCGCCCAGGCGCTGATCGATGCCGGCGTTCCGGCAAGCCTCATCCGCACCGAGCGCTACGGGGTTTAAGCTCCCCGGTCAGGCGTCGATCTCGAGCGCCGCCAGCGGCTTCGAACAGCAGGCAAGGATGAAGCCGTCGTCGATCTCGTGATCGAGGATGCCGCCATTGTGGCTCATCTCGACCGTGCCCGAGACCTTTTTCACCTTGCAGGTTCCGCACAGGCCGAACTCGCAGGCTGCGGGGATGCGTACGCCCGAAGCGCGCGCCGTCTGCAGCACGGTCTGGCCGGCAACGCATTCGGCATCAATATCCGAAAGCGAAAAGCGGATCGGCGTTGCGGCCTCGGCAGGTACCTCGATCCCGCCCTCTGCTGGCCCACCTTTTGCCGGCCCACCCTCTGCCGGCGAACCGAACGGGGCCGGAATTTCCTCCACCGCCGGGGCCGCAAAGCTCTCCTGATGGTAGTTGGCCATGTCGAAGCCGGCCGCCTCCAGCATCTGCCGCACGGCGCGCATGAACGGGCCGGGGCCGCAGCAGAAAATTTCGCGCTCGCGAAAATCGGGCGCCAGCAGCGGCAGCCGTATCGCGTCGATCCGGCCCATATGGCCGAACCAGCCCTCACGGCTGGACCGCTCCTCGATCATGAAGCCGAGCGTCAGGCCCGGCATGCGGCTGCCGAGCAGCTCGAGCTCCTTGCGGAAGATGATCTCCTCGGGCTTTCGCGCGCAGTTGACGAAGCCGACATCTGTCCATGGCGCGCAGTCGTTCAGCCAGCGCAGCATCGACATCATCGGCGTCACGCCTGAGCCGGCCGAAATGAACAGATACTTGGCCGCTGGATGGCTGTGCAGCGAAAAGTCGCCCGCCGGCCCATAGGCCTTCACGTGAACGCCGGGCTTCAGATTGTCGAACATCCAGCGGGTGCCGAGGCTGCCGGCCTGCGCTTTCACCGTCACCGCGATCGAGAACGGCCTCGACGGCGAGGACGACAGCGTATAGGTCCGCATCATCGGGCCCTCGGTGGTCGGCAGTTCCAGCGTCACGAACTGCCCCGGTCTGTAGCGGAACCAGGTCTGGTTGTCAGAGCGGAAGGTGAAGGTCTTCACGTCAGGCGCCTCGTCGCTGACGCCGATGACTTCCAGCACCTGGAGCCTGTCGTTCCAGGGCGCCATCTCGTCGAGATGGCGGTAGAGGCCAAGGTCCGTCATCGCATTCATCCCCTTGACCTCGTTCAGGCGACGCTGCGCAGCGCCGGCCGCCCGGCCTCGGCAAGGCGCGGCCCGATGAAGGAGGCGTACCATTCGACGAACTGGATGACGCCGCCCTCATGCAGTTCCGAATAGGGGCCGGGCTCATAGGCCGGCGACAGGATGCCGAAGGCGTTTTCCTCGACAATGCGACGGTCCTGGTCGTTGGTCTCGGTCCAGACATGGGTGAGTTCGGCGAGGTCGTAATCGACGCCTTCGACCGCGTCCTTGTGGACAAGCCATTTGGTGGTGACGGCCGTTTCCGTGGCACTGATCGGCAGCACGCGGAAGGTGACGGCATGATCGCCGAGGATATGGTTCCAACTCGTCGGATAGTGATAGAGCAGCAGCGAGCCGATACGGTCGGTCGAAACGCTGTCGGAAAGGTTCTTCTTCACCGCGCGTCTTCCCGTCATCGTGTAGCTGACGGCGTCGCGCAGCAGCGGCGCGCGGGTGACGCGATACTGCCCGGCCGGATCGATGCGGAACTTGCTCGGCAAGCCCGCCGCCTCGCATTTCGCCCAGTGCGCGAGCATCTCCGGATCGCTGTCGGCGCCCTGCACGCCGGTCACGGTCGGCGCTTCCGGGAATGTCTTGCAGAGTTCCGGATGGTTGCCGGCGCAATGGTAGCACTCGCGGTTGTTCTCCCAGACGAGCTTCCAGTTGCCCTTCTCGACGATGGTCGATTCGAAGGCGATTTTTGCCTCGCGCAGCCGGTGCGGCAGCAGGTAAGGCTCGATCATGGCGCGCATCGGCGCGAAGTCGGCCGGCTCGTTGGCCAAGCAGATAAAGATGTAGCCGGCAACGCTTTCGCAAGCCACCGGCTTCAGGCTGAACTGGCTCTTGTCGAAGCCGTCTGCCATCTGGCGAGCAAACAACAGCCGGCCGTCCAGCTCGTAGGTCCACTGGTGATAGGGGCAGACCAGCTTCGCCGCAGTGCCCTTGTCGGCATTGCAGACACGGCTGCCGCGATGCCGGCAGGAATTGTGGAAGGCATTGATCTTGCCTTGCTGGTCGCGGACCAGCACGACCGGATAGTCGCCGATCTGGGCGGTGATATAGCTGCCAGCTTTCGGCAACTCGCAATCGTGGCCGATGAACAGCCAGTCGCGATACCAGATCAGCTCCATGTCGAGCTTGAAGAAATCTGGATCGGTGTAGAAGGGCTGCTCGAGCGAATAGCCTTGCCTGCGGCCGTGCAAGAGCCTCAGCATGTCGTTGCGCGCGTCCATGTCCTGTCCTCGTGTAAGGACTGAACTGGTGGTGATGGAGGGAGGACCGTTTGCACGCCGGCGACAGGGCCGGACGTGCATCATCCACCTCTTGACCGCCCACCGCGATCAGTCGAGTCTGAAAATCTCGGGCTGGTTTCCGGGCTCTGGAGTGTCCTTGCGGACTCGTCGCGACACCTTCCCAGGCTTGTGGCCCAGTGGTCTCCCGTTGCGACTTGAACTCCACCACCGTTGCGGGGGCAGCGCCGGGTTCTGACCGGCTTCCCAATTCTCCGCTTCGTCGTCACCAAGCGGCACCTGAGATGGCGTGATCTAATCATGCCGGCCGGCTGACTGCCGGCATGAAAGCGACATCGTATCCATGCGGCGCGACACCGCCTGCGAAACCTGCAGGTTTATATCTGCAGGGCTGAAACCCCACTTTGTCGGCGGCCATTGTCGGCTGCCGTGACATCGAATCCGACCCGCGGCGGCGACCAGGAAGGTTAACAGTTTACAAAAGTGACTATTAGCCGCCTCTAAAATCGAACCGAACGGTTCGTTTCTGTTGACAATGAGTACAGCATGCTGTGAACGCAGATCCGCCAATCCGTCAAATCATGAATGGCTAATTTTGAATAAGATATTGAAAACGAACCATAAAACCATGGTAGTAGATGCTTCTGGTACAATTTCAAGGTGTAGATTCTTGGTCCATACGGAACAACTTCGTGATTGGAATCCGCCGAATGGCCTTCCCACATCGGGGCTGTCCGAACGACGCGCGCATCCTCCCAAGACACGCCGCTAGACGGACTGAAGACTAAGATACTGGAGTACTAAAATGAAAAAGATCGCTCTTGCTGCCGTCGCCGCTCTGGCCATCACCGGCAGCGCCTTTGCCGGCAGCGACCATTATGGGTCCAACGCCGCCACCCAGCCGACTGCTTCGGTCGACAGCTCGTATACGGCCTCTGTCCAGACGCCGGCTCACGCTGAAAAGCAGCCCGTTGGCCAGGGCGCCGACCGCAACCTTTTCGGCAACAATTAACAGCTGGTCCCAAACAGCAAAGTGGCGGTCCGCCGCTCGGGATCTGAGGAACTCAGGAGTATTTGAAATGAAGAAGCTCATTCTTGCCACCGCCGCCATTGTGGCCATATCCGGCAGCGCTTTTGCCGGCAGCGACAACTTTGGATCGAACGGCGCCAACCAGCCGGCCGCTGCGGTCGACAGCAACTCGTACACGGCTTCGATTCGGAATTCGGCTTCGCCGCAGAATCCGGTTCCGGCTGACGAGAAACCCGTCAACGGCAGCGACCGTAACCTGTTCGGCAACAACTAACAGTTCGTTCCAACAGCGGCGGCGGCATTTGCCCGCCGGGCTGGCGGAACCAAGAAAATCCAGGAGTTTTGAAAATGAAGAAGATCGTTCTTACCGCCGCCGCGCTTTTGATTGCTGCGGGCGGCGCTTTTGCCGGTAGCGACAACTTTGGCAGAACCGACATCAACAAGCAGGCGACCATCAACGTCGACAACACGCAGACTTCTTCGGTACGCAATACCGGCTCGCCGGTCTACAAGCTGCTCAACTCGTCGGGCGACGTACAGAAGTCGGCCCCGCAGGGCAGCGACCGGAACCTGTTCGGCCGCTAGCGCATCGGCCCGAAAATCGGTTCCGATTCTCGGAAAGCACGATGCGCAGGTTTAAAGTGTTGGAGCGTACCTTTGTGCGTCCACTTGGACGCACGTCGCTCTAACAGCGACCGGAACGCACAAGAGTGGCGGCTTTGCCCGCCGCTCTCGTTTTTGGGTCACCAAACATCCATCAGTTCGGCTGCTGCTCTCAGGCTGCCTTTGCTTCCGCTTTGTGGAGCGTGAATGAATGTCCGTCGGCATCGAAAATATGCAGGTCGCCGGCATCGGCATTCAACCGCAGCGCAGCGCCGCGCTTGACTCCGACATTGCCTGGCAGCTTGGTGACCAGCGGCAGGTCGGCGCGGCCGATGTCGACATAGACGAGCTGGACCTCGCCGAGTTGCTCGACATAATCCACCGTTCCCTCGAAAAGATAATCCGCCCCGGTGGCGATCGTCAGATCTTCCGGCCGCACGCCGAAGCTCACCGAAGCGCCCTTCACCGACGCCGGCGTGGCGATCGGCACCGTCGCCTTGCGCCCGCCGACATGACTGACGATGGTCGGGTCGCCTGATTTGTCGATCGTCGCCGGCAGGATGTTCATGGCCGGCGAGCCGATGAACTGGGCGACGAACAGATTGCCGGGTCTCTTGTAGAGCTCCATCGGCGTGCCGACCTGCTCGATATGGCCCTCCTTGAGCACCACGATGCGGTCGGCCAGCGTCATCGCCTCGACCTGGTCGTGGGTGACGTAGATCATCGTTGTAGCAGGCATCGATTCCTTGAGCTTGGCGATCTCGATGCGGGTGGCGACGCGCAGCGCCGCGTCGAGGTTCGACAGCGGCTCGTCGAACAGGAAGACCTTGGGGTTGCGCACGATGGCGCGGCCGATGGCGACGCGCTGGCGCTGGCCGCCCGACATCGCCTTGGGCAGGCGGTCGAGATATTTGGTCAGCTGCAGGATTTCCGCCGCCTGGCGCACCCGCTTGTCGATCTCGGCCTTGCTCTCCTTGCCGATCTTCATCGAGAACGCCATGTTGTCGTAGACAGTCATGTGCGGATAGAGCGCATAGGACTGGAACACCATGGCGATGCCGCGCTTCGACGGCGGCACGTCGTTCACCACCTCGCCGTCGATCTTGAGCTCGCCGGAGGTGATTTCCTCAAGCCCGGCGATCGACCGCAGCAAGGTCGACTTGCCACAGCCCGAAGGGCCGACGAAGACGATGAACTCGCCCGACTTTATGTCGAGGTCAATGCCATGGAGAATGTTGAGATTGCCGTATGATTTCTTCACTTGCCTTAGCGTGACATCGGCCATGGGTTCCCTCCAGTGAATTGCAAATTCAGTCGATACGCCCGAACCAGGCGCCGTAGCCGCCGAGGCGGATAAAGCCGGCGTCAGTCTGTCCCGAAAACCCGTGCCCCGGCAAGGGCTGCAGCGAGCGTCCGCCGAGATTGACTTCGGCCGGTCGGCTGCCGAGATTGAAGGCGCAGACGATCTGCTCATTGCCCTCGCGGCGCGTGAAGGCGACCGTATCGCCCTGGCTTTCGATGAACTCGATCTCGCCCTTGGCCAGCGCCGGATACAGGTGGCGGAAAGCGAGAAAGCGCCGGTAGTGTTCGAGCAGCGAGTTGTCGTCGCCCTGCTGCACATCGACCGCCTGCGAAAGGTGCTTGGCAGGCACGGGCAGCCAGGGCTTTGCCGTGGAGAAGCCGCCATTGCCGTCGGCGCCATTCCAGACCATCGGCGTGCGGCAGCCGTCGCGGCCCTTGAATTCCGGCCAGAACCGGATGCCGTAGGGGTCCTGCAGATCCTCGAATTGCAATTCCGCTTCGCCAAGACCGAGTTCCTCGCCCTGGTAGATGCAGACCGAGCCGCGTAGCGACATCAGCAGCGCCGAGATCACCTTGAGATAAGCGGTCTGGTCGGCCTCGCCGGCCGCCCAGCGCGAGGCAGTGCGCATCACGTCGTGGTTGGAGAAGGCCCAACACGACCAGCCGTCGCTGGCGACCTCGCCAAAGGCTTCCAGCACCGAACGCACCTTTGCCGCGCTGATCTTTTCGGGCGCCAGGAAGTCGAATGAATAGCACATGTGCACGCGCTTGCTGCCGGCGGTATAGGCCGCCACCACCTCCAGTCCGCGCTGCGAATCGCCGACTTCGCCAACCGCCGCCGTCGCCGGATATTCGTCGAGCAGGGCGCGGAAGCGTTCGAGGAAGCCAAGGTTTTCGGGGCGGCTCTTGTCGTAGAGATGGTCCTGGTAGTTGTAGGGGTTGACGGAAGGAGCGGTCTGGTCGTTGCGCTGTTCGGCCGGCAGCGGCGGATTGTCCTCGAGGCCCTGGCTGTGGAAGTAGAAATTGATGGTGTCGAGGCGGAAACCGTCGACGCCGCGCTCCAGCCAGAAGCGGGTGACATCGAGCAGCGCGTCCTGGACTGCGCGGCTGTGGAAGTTGAGATCGGGCTGCTCGGCCAGGAAATTATGCAGGTAATATTGCTGGCGGCTGGTGTCCCACTGCCAGGCCGAACCGCCGAAGATCGACAGCCAGTTGTTGGGTGGCGTGCCGTCGGGCCTGGCCTCGGCCCAGACATACCAGTCGGCCTTCGGGTTGGTGCGGCTCGAGCGGCTTTCCTTGAACCACGGATGGATGTCGGCGGTATGCGACAGCACCTCGTCGATCATCACCTTGAGCCCGAGCCTGTGCGCCTCGGCGGTCAGGGCGTCGAAATCGGCCAGCGTGCCGAACATCGGATCGACGTCGCAATAGTCGGACACGTCGTAGCCGAAATCCTTCATCGGCGACTTGAAGAACGGCGAGATCCAGATGGCATCGACGCCGAGCGCCGCGATATAGGGCAGCCTGCCGATGATGCCCCTGAGGTCGCCGATGCCGTCGCCGTTCGAGTCCTGATAGCTGCGCGGATAGATCTGGTAGATCACGGCACCTCGCCACCAGTCGCGGTCGACGGCGAAGTCGGGACTCAACGTCGCTTTCACAGCGGATTGCATGATCTCAGCCTCCCTTCACCGAGCCGGCGAGCAGCCCGCGGACGAAATAGCGCTGCAGCGAGAAGAACACGATCAGCGGCACGACAATGGTGATGAAGGCCGATGTCGTCAGGATCTCCCAATCGCCGCCGCGCGAGCCGAGCAGCGCGTTGAGCTTGGCGGTCAGCACGATCTGGTCGCCCTCGGTGCCGAGGAAAACCATCGCGACCAGCAGGTCGTTCCACACCCACAGGAACTGGAAGATGGCGAAGGAGGCAAGCACCGGGAACGACAGCGGCAGCACGATCTTGACGAAGATCTCGAAATCGCTGGCGCCGTCGATGCGCGCCGATTCCATGATTTCGCGCGGCAGGCCGGCAATGTAGCTTCTCAAGAGATAGATGGCGAAGGGCAGGCCGAAGCCGGTATGCGCCAGCCAGATGCCGAGATAGGTTTTCGACGGCACGCCGAAGAAGCTGCCGACGCCGTTGTAAAGCTTCAGCAGCGGGATCAGCGACATCTGCAGCGGCACGACCAGGAGCCCGATGATCACCGCGATGAGCAACGCCCGGCCGGGAAAGCGCATCCAGGCCAGCGCATAGGCCGCGAACGCCGCGATCAGGATCGGGATGACCGTCGCCGGAATGGTGACGGTCAGCGAATTCATGAAGGAGCGGCCGATGCCCTCCGAAAACAGCACCGTATTGTAATTGTCGGTGGTGAATTTCGGTGGCGCCGACGAGGCGTAGTAGACGCGCTGGCCACGCTCGCCCTCGAACGGCTTGGTCGAGGTCATGACGAAACTGCCGTCGGCGTTGAGCTGCAAGGTCTCGCCGTCGCCGAGATCGGCTGTCGTGCCGGCGGGATATTGCGTCGGCGCCGACGACTTGACGCCAAAGGCGCTGATGTCGCGGGCCGGATCATCGCCGAAGATGTTGCCCTCGAGGACGAACTTGCCGTCCTTCTCGACTTGCGCCGAGGCGGGTGGCAGCCGCCCCGCTTCCGTCTGCGTGGAACTGGCGAACGAGTTCCACCAGCCCGAGGCGATGATCTGGTCCTTGTCGCGCAGCGACGAGACGAGAATGCCGAGCGTCGGGATCGTCCAGATCGCGACGAAGAGGAAGACCGCGATATGGACGCCGAAACGGCTGGCAAAGGACTTTCCGGTCGAGACGGCCATCTCAATGTCCTCCCGTCTCTTTGTTGGCCTGGCGGATGTTCCAGATCATGATCGGAATGACCGCGATCATGATGATGATGGCGATGGTGGCGCCACGGCCGAAATCGCCGCCGCCGCGGAACATCCAGTCGAACATCAGATTGGCCAGCACCTGGCTGTTCCATTGGCCGTTGGTCATCGTCAGCACGATGTCGAAAACCTTCAGCACCAGGATGGTGATGGTGGTCCAGACGACGGCGATCGTTCCCCAGATCTGCGGCACCATGATCTTCCAGAAGATCTGGAACGGATTGGCGCCGTCGATGACGGCCGCCTCCAGCGTCTCCTCGGGAATGCCCCGCAAGGCAGAGGACAGGATGACCATGGCAAAGCCGGTCTGGATCCAGATCAGGATGATCATCAGGAAGAAATTGTTCCAGAACGGCAGCGATATCCAGACCTCCGGCTGGCCGCCGAAATATTGGATGATGGCGTTGAGCAGGCCGATCTGCGTCTGGCCAGCACCGCGGTATTCGTAGATGAATTTCCAGATGACGCTGGCGCCGACGAACGAGATGGCCAGCGGCAGGAAGATGAGGCTCTTGGCGATTGTGCCCCACCAGATCTTGTCGGTGAGGACGGCGATGATCAGCCCGAGGAAGGTGCAGGCGGCAGGCACGACCGCCAGCCAGATGATGTTGTTGAGGATGGAGGTGCGGAATTCGCGGTCGCCGAACGCCCATTCATAGTTGGCGAAGCCGACGAAATTGGCGCCACCGCGATCGAGGAACGACAGCCTGAGCGTCTCCACGACCGGGTAGATCAGGTAGATGGTGAGGATGATCATGGCCGGGCCGACGAACAGCCACGGCCGGATCATCCCCTGCCGGCGCAGATTGTCGATGGCCGCCGCACCTGCAACGCCGCGCGACGGGAAGATGATGTCCACCAGCTTGTTGGCGCCCCAGAAATAGGCGACGCAGCCGCCGACGCCGACGACGATGACGAATATGGCCGAGAAAATCTGAGCCGCCACGGGTCCCTCCCTCTGCGCATGATCCGCCAGTCGGGAATGACTTTGGCGATGCGATCACAGGCCGATTCAGTTATTTGGAACGCGATCGGATGCAAGGCAGGGTTTTGCACTTGCTGGTCGCGCGTCATGCCGGAATGTGCTCATAAAAATTGCTGCTGTGCGGGCCGCCGGTCGGATCCGGGCCATCGAGGCCCGGATCAATGCAGGATCGGACGTTCAGCCGGGACCGCCTACTTGATCGCGTCCCAGCTCTTCTGGATATCGGTGGCGACATCCTGGGCGGACTTGCCGCCGACGAGATCGATCATGCCGGTCCAGAAGGCGCCGGCGCCGATCTTGCCCGGCATCAGGTCGGACCCGTCGAAGCGGAAGGTCGAGGCCTCGGCGAGGATTTCGCCCTGCTTCTTCAGCGCGTCGCTGGCATAGGCGTCCTTGTTGACCGACTTGAACGGCGTCACAAAGCCGCCCTGGGCCATCCAGATCTCATGGGCGAGCGGCATCTTCAGGAATTCGATGAACGCGCGGGCACTCTTGCTATCCTTGGTGATCATGGCCAGCGTGCCGGCGCCGAGGACCGGGGTGCCGAGGTCGGGCTTGGCAGCGTAAGCTGGGAAGTAGAAGAAATCGGCGTCCTGGCCGATCTCGGTGCCTTCCGGGAAGAAGGTTGGGATGAACGACGCCTGGTGGTGCAAATAGCATTTCGGCGGCACCGAGAACAGGCCTTTCGGGCTGTCGCGAAAATCGGTCGCCGCCACCGCCTTGGCGCCGCCGTCGACCATCTTGTCGTCGGTCGCGATCTTGCCGAAAATGTCGATGGCGTTGACCACCGCGGGGTCGTTGAACGGAATCTCGTTCTTCACCCACTTGTCGTAGGTCTCGGGCGTCTGGGTGCGCAGCATGATGTCCTCGACCCAGTCGGTCGCCGGCCAGCCGGTGGCGCCGCCAGACCCGAGCCCGATGCACCATGGCGTGCCGCCGTCGGCGATGATCTGCTTTTCGAGCTCGGCGAGCTCTTCCTGCGTCTTCGGCACCTCGTAGTCGGCTTCCTCGAAATTGTCCGGCGAGTACCAGACCAGCGATTTCACGTCGGCCTTGTATGGGAAGGCGAAAAAGCCCGGCTTGCCATCCTTGTCCTTGAAGGTGCCGAGATCGACCCATGACTGGCCGGCGCCGTAATTGTCCTTGATCCAGTTGGCGGTGTCGTCGCCGAGCGGCGTCAGCAGGCCCTTGGACGCCAGGTCCTGGATCAGGCCCGGCTGCGGCAGCACGGCGATGTTGGGCGGGCTGCCGGCCTGCGTGTCGATGACGATCTGCTGTTCGTAATTTTCCGACGAAGAGTATTTGACCTCGGCGCCGGTGGCTTCCGAGAAATAGTCGAGAACGGTGCGGATGAGGCCCTCGTCCTCGCCGCGCCATGGCCCGAAGATCGACAGCGTCTCGCCCTTGAGGTCGACTTTCTTGAGCTCTTCGTAATTCGCCCAGTTGAAGCGGGGGTCTTCGCCCGGCTTGAACTTCAGTTCGGCTTGCGCCGGTGCGCCAAGGGCGAGCCCGACAAAGGCGGCGCTCAGCAGAAGCATTTTCCTCATTGGTATTCCCTCCCAGTGGTGACAGACACCGGACGGAACCTCCATTCCGTCCGCCGACGCTGCAGGACTGTGACTCACTCGGAAGGGAACCGCAACCTTTCGAAGAGTCTTCCAAAGCGCTTTGGTCTTCGCAATCACGCCACTGAATTAATCAGAAGTCAAGAGGCTGGTAAACTAATCGATTTAATTTCACGGCCGCAAGAGCAAACAAAGTGCGCTGCAGCACCATTTTGGGCGCTGCAACAGCAAATTTTGCTTCAAACCGGTGAGAAAAGGTGCTTATGATCGTCGCATCGGTAGCGCTTGCCGCCGTGGCGCGAGCGACCCATAGTTAAAGCGCTTTGAGGCTTGGAGGCCTCCGGTGAACCTCAAACAGCTTTCCCACATGCTGGCGCTTTCGCAGACGACGGTAAGCCGCGCGCTGAACGGCTACCCGGAAGTCAACGAGGAAACGCGCCGGCGGGTGATCGACGCAGCCAAGCGCCACGGCTATCGCCCCAACCCGAGCGCGCGTCGGCTGGCTACCGGCAAGACCGGGATGATCGGTTATGTCTTGCCGACCGGGGCGGCCGTCGACATCGACCCGCATTTCGTCGAGTTCCTCTCCGGTCTCGGCGACTACGCCCGTTCGCACGAACTCGACCTAGTGCTGTCCCCCGCCGATGCCGACGATCAGGAGACGACCTATCGGCGCATCGTCGCCAACCGGCAGGTCGACGCCGTCTACATCTCCTCGCCGAGGCCGGCCGACCGGCGGGTGGCGCTGGTCAGCACGCTCGGCATCCCCTTTATCGTCCATGGCCGCAGTGAAGGGCTCGATTTCGATTACCCTTTCACCGACATCGACAATGAGGGCGCCTTCCACGAGGCGGCACGGTTGCTCGTCCAACTCGGTCACCGGCGGCTGGCGCTGATCAACGGCGACGGCCGCGAGACCTTCGCCATTCACCGCGAGCGTGGTGTGCGCCGAGCGCTGGCGGCAAGCGGTCTGGCGCTTGGCGAAGGCGATGTCTGTTCCCTCGCCATGACCGAGGAGAACGGCTACCGCGCCGCCAGGCGCTTACTTGAGCAAAGCGATGCGCCGACCGCGATCGCCTGCTCCAGCCTGATCATGGCGCTCGGCGTCGTGCGAGCGGTGCGCGATCTCGGCCTGACCATTCCGGGCGACCTGTCGCTGATCGCCCACGACGACGTCTTCCCCTGGCTGAAGCCGGAGAATTTTTCGGTGCCGTTGTCGACGACGCGTTCGTCGATCCGCCTGGCCGGCGCTCGTATCGCCGAGCGGCTGGCGGCGCGGATTTCCGGATCGGAGGAGGGCGCCCGCGGCGAAGTCTGGCCGGTCGACCTGGTCATCAGGGGATCGGTCGCCGGCGCACCGCCGTAAGGGGTCAAATGTTGGCGGGTACCGGGAAATACGACATCGCGGTTCGCCCCCTCTGTCCGGCCGGACAGAGGGGGGTGCTTCGCGCCGCCCCTCATCGCTTTACCTCCCACGCGGACTTACTCCTTCGCCGCCTCGGCCGCCCTGATATCCAACAGGCCATAGCCGAAATCATTGTCCCTGCCCTTGGGGCCGAGATCCCTGGCCGTGGCGGCCAGCGCTTTCTCGACCCAGTCGGCGGAACGGTCGGGTGCGGCATGCAGCAGATTGGCGATCGCGCCGGTGACGATGGCTGCGGCAAACGAGGTGCCGGTGACCACATCCGAACCGGCGCCGCTCGGCGCTACCATCTCGACGCCGGGAGCGGAGAGGAAGACGTAGGCGCCGCGATTGGCCTGCTGCATCAACCCATCCTTGGCATCGGTGGCGGTCACCGCGATGACGCCGTCGAAGGCGGCCGGGTAGCCGTAGGGCGCCTTCGGTCCGTTGTTGCCGGCGGCGGCGACCAGCACGATGCCCAAGGCGCGAGCATTGCGGCAGGCGACGCCGAGCAGGTCGTTCTTCGGGCCGACGAAGCTCATATTGATGATGCGGACGTCTTGCTCCGCCGCCCAGTCCAGCGCCGCAAGGATGACGTCCATGGTCGACTTGCCGCCCTCGAAGGCGCGGGCGTGGTAGATCCTGGCGCCCGGCGCCATGCCTTTGAGCGCGCCGACGCCGGCGATCAGGCCGTCGATCGAGGTGCCGTGATCGCGCGCCTCGATCGGCACATCGGGCATGGCGTCGAACTGATCGGCGATGACGCCTCTTAGGGCCGGGTTGGTATCGTCGATGGCGGTGTCGATGACGGCGATGCGTACATTCTCGCCGCTCGCCTCTTTCGCATCGAGCGCGATGCGCTCGAAGGCATAGTTGACGATGGTGGCTGCCTGCTGCAGCGAGTAGATATGGTTGGGCTCGCGCCGCAAAGTGCGGCCGTCGGCGGCAAGCTGCGCCAGCACGACGCCGACCGGGCGGCCATCGGGAATGCCGAAGCGCACCAGCGTGGAGCCGAGCAACTGAGACTGGCGCTGCGAGCGCACCTCGAGGCCAAAGGAGGCGGCGATCTGCTGGACGGCATCGCCCTCCACCGTCACCAGCACCTCGTCCGGCACGAAATCACCGACGATGGCGCGCGGCGGCTCGGCCGCGACGAGATCGCTGGGCGAAACGATCGGGCCGCCCGCCGCAGCGGCTTGTATCGCTGTCGCACCGGCAGGCGGGACTGGCGGCGGCAACGCACCGCTGGCCGGATCGCGGCGCGGATCGGGCGTCGGCAGCGGCGCTTGGCCGCCGCCGATCGGATTGGGGAACAGGTCGACGATCAGCGCGGGAAGAAGCACCGCATTTGTCGCGGCAGGACCTGCGCCGGGCCTTTCGCCGCTGCCATCCTTTGTGTCGCGCTTGATGCAGTCGGCCGCCGTCGCCCCTCGGTTGAGGCAGTCGATTTCAGTCTGCGTAAGGTTCGGATCATTGGTCTGCGCCAAGGCAGGCACAGCGCCGATTATCATCGCCGCCACGAGCAGCGCCGCAAATCGGATGACCGCCCTAGCCGCCATCGACCGGTTTCCTTCCCTCGACCACAGCCTCCGCGAAAGGCTGGGCGGCAATCAGGCCGAGCACTTTTTCATAGTCGGCTGCGGTCGCGGCCGGAATGCCAAGACGGAAGACACCTTCGGCGGTTGGGCCGGCGGCAATCTTCAGCTGGTGCTCGCCAAGAAAAGCGACAATGTCGGCCATCTTCGCATCCGGCTTGAACGTGACCAGCGCGAACGGCATTTTCGCAAGATCGCCTTGCTGGCCGGCAATTTCGAAATCGCTGTCGATGCCGCCAGGCTGCTCAAACGACTGCACCACAACAAGCGCCAGCAGAGCCGCGGCCGCAGCCCAGGCAACGCCGGCGGGAACTGCCGTGAAGCGGCCCCACGCTTGCGCCAGCCAGGACGCCGCCGGCGCGCGCGCTGGACCGGCCTCGGCGTCGAGCGCCCGGGCGAAGCGGCTGAGCGCATCGGCCGGCGGACGGATCGCTTCATTGGATGCAGCGGTGCCGGAGAATTCGGCTTCGGCCTCGCCGAGTGCGGCAAGCGCTGCCGGGTCGGTCGCCAGCCATTCCTCGACGGCTTCGAGCTCTGCACCTTCCAGCGAGCCATTCAGATAGAACGGCAGCAGCGTTTCCATTTCATCGCGGCGCGACATCTTTTCAGCGGCGCTCATGGCCACCCCCTGTCGTAACCGGCGGCCTTGAGGGCCTCGCCGAGTTTCTTGCGGGCGTAGAACATCCTGGTCTTGACGGTGGCGACCGGGATGCCGAGCACCTCGCCGATCTCGGTCACCGACTGTCCGTGGTAATAGGCAAGGTCGATCACCGTTCGGTGTTCTTCCGGCAAGGCATCGACGAAGCGCCGCAACGCGGCGCCCTTGTCTTCCTTCATGGTGACGACTTCCGGAGAGTCGGCGCCGTCGGCGACCTGGGCCGCGTCATCGTCGTCGATCCAGTCTTCCTTTTTCTTGCGCAGCGACGACAGCGCCTTGAAGCGGGCGATGCCGAGCAGCCATGTCGAGACTTCCGAGCGCCCCTCGAAGCCGGGCGCCTGGCGCCAGAGTTCGAGAAACACCTCGTTGGCGATATCGTCGGCCATCATTTCCGATCCCGTCTGGCGCACCACGAAGCGGTAGACCCGCGCGTGGTGGCGCATGAACAGGAGCCGCACGGCGGCACGGTCGCCTTTGGCGACCCGGCCGACAAGCGCGCGATCGGTTTCCGTCGCTGCCGTCATGGCCGATCGAGCCGCCTGGCTCCTGTCTGCTCTGTCGCTGATCGGCCCAAAAAGGTTCACCGCTTTCCGCCCAGAATTCCCTGAAAGCTAGCCGAAGAGCGGCAGTGTTGCCAGAGGGAGGTTCTTCCCTTATCCCCCTGTGGGAGAAGGTGGCCGAGCGAAGCTCGGTCGGATGAGGGGTGCTGGACGGATCGCTACACCGAAGAAATAAGCGCTTCAAATCCCTCAATATTTTTACGCCGAGTTTCTTCCAACACCCCTCATCCGTCTTGCCGCTTCGCGACAATCCACCTTCTCCCACAAGGGGGAGAAGGGAAGACGCGCGCTCAGTCGAGGAACGGCCTGGCCTTCATTGTCGCGGGCACCGGGACGCCGAGGCGCGCAAGCACCGTCGGCGCAAGCTGCAGCTGGTCTAGCAGCGTGTCGGCCTCCGGCCCGTTGCCCTGTCCGAAATAATACAGAGCAAAATCCTGCATCTCGTCGTCATGGCCGCCATGATGGCCGCGATCGGTCTGGCCGTGATCGGCGGTCACGATGACCTCGTAGCCGGCTTTCCGCCAGCGCGGCAGGAAGGCGGCGAGCATGCCGTCCATCGCATAGACGGCATGGTCCATCTCATGGCAGTCATGGCCGAAGCGGTGGCCCATCGAGTCCAGCGTGCAGGTGTGCAGGATGCCGTAGTCGATGCCGTGGCGTCTGGTCAGCATGGTCAGCGTCGCGAACAGGTCGACGTCGCTCGGCGTCATCTGGTTGCGGGCATTGTAGCCGGTCATGGTGTGGAACCGGCCATGGGTGATCGGCCCGCCCGGCTCGTCGAACTCCATGTCCTCGACCAGATCGAACGGATAGGCCCGGAAGAATTCGGACCAGTAGGAATGGGTGACCGCACCTGTCTTGCCGCCGGCCCTGCTGACCTCGGAGAAGATATCCGGCTGCTCGACGCGGAAGCGGTTCTCGTTGGTCAAGATGCCATGCACCTGCGGCGCTACGCCGGTGTGGATCGAGGCATAGCAGCAGGCAGAGGTCGACGGCAGCACGGAACGCATCTTCCAGACGCGCGCTTCGCCCGATTGCACCCAGCCTTCGAGGTTGCCCATCAGCCGGCGCCAGTTGCGGTAAGGCACGCCGTCGAGGATGATCAGCAGAAGTTTTGTTTTCAGCGCCACCGGTGTGTCTAATTCCCCGCGCTGGCCATGCGCCGTCCCTTGATCGCCTTTTCCAGCCAGCCGATCTCCATTTCGGGGACTGAGGACAAGAGAAGGTCGGTATAGGCATCGAACGGCGGCGCCAGCACCTGGCTCTTGGCGCCATAGCGCACCACCTCGCCGCGATACATCACCGCGATCGAATCGGCGATCGACTTCACCGTCGCGAGGTCGTGGGTGATGAACAAATAGGCGACGTTTTCCTCCTTCTGCAGCTCGAGCAGCAACTTCAGGATGCCGTTGGCGACCAGCGGGTCGAGCGCCGAGGTCACCTCGTCGCAGATGATCAGCTTCGGCTTGGCGGCAAGCGAACGGGCGATGCAGACGCGCTGCTTCTGGCCACCGGAAAGCTCGGCCGGGTAGCGGTCGACAAAGCCCTTGCCCATTTCGATCTTGTCAAGCAATTCGGCGACGCGCTTGTCGCGCTCGCGGCCGCGCAAACCAAAATAGAATTCGAGCGGCCGGCCGATGATGGTGCCGACGGTCTGGCGCGGGTTCATCGCCACGTCGGCCATCTGGTAGATCATCTGCAACTGGCGCAGATCCTCCTTGGGCCGATCGGCAAGCCGGTTGGCGAGCGGCCGCCCGTCGAAGGTGACGGTGCCTTGTTCGGGCGGCAGAAGGCCGGTGATGGCGCGCGCCAGCGTCGACTTGCCCGAGCCGGACTCGCCGACCACCGCCAGCGTCTGGCCAGGATAGATGTCAACCGAGACGTTCTTCAGCACCTTGATGTGGCTGCGGCCATAGGCGGCGGTGATGTTCTTGACCGACAGGAACGGCGTCGTGCCGGGCTTCTGTTCCTGGTGCTCGATCTCATGCACCGAGACCAGCGCATTGGTGTATTCCTGGCGCGGCTCCTTGATGATCTGGCGGGTGCCGCCCCATTCGACCAGCCGGCCATGGCGCAGCACCATGATCTCGTCCGAGACCTGGGCGACGACGGCAAGGTCGTGGGTGATGTACAGCGCCGCGACGTGCGTGTCGCGGATGGCGTCCTTGATCGCCGCCAGCACGTCGATCTGCGTCGTCACGTCGAGCGCCGTGGTCGGCTCGTCGAAGACGATCAGGTCGGGCTCGGAGCACAGCGCCATCGCCGTCATCACGCGCTGCAGCTGGCCGCCGGACACCTGGTGCGGAAAGCGCTCGCCGATGCTTTCTGGGTTCGGCAGGCTGAGCTTCTTGAACAGCGCGATGGCACGCATTTCGGCCGCGGCCCGTGTTGCCGTGCCATGCAGAAGCGTCGCCTCGACGACCTGGTCCATAAGCCTGTGCGCCGGGTTGAAGGCGGCGGCAGCCGATTGCGCGACATAGCAAACCTCGCGGCCCCGCAGCTTGCGAAAGCCCTCCTTGCCGCCCTTGAGAATGTCGCGGCCGTTGAGGATCACTTCGCCGCCGGTGATCCGCACGCCGCCGCGGCCATAGCCCATCGACGCCAGGCCGATGGTCGACTTGCCGGCTCCAGACTCGCCGATCAGGCCGAGCACCTTGCCCTTCTCGAGCGACAGCGAGACGTCGTGGACCAGCACGATGTTCTTCGGCGCTTCGCCCGGCGGGAACACGGTGGCCTCGATGCGCAGATTGCGGATATCGAGCAGCACGGACTTTGCTCGCTGGTCAGCCATTACCCGCGCCCTCCCTTCAGGCTCGTCGTGCGGTTGAGCACCCAGTCGGCGACAAGGTTGACGGAAATCGCCAGCATGGCGATCGCCGCGGCAGGGATGAGCGCCGCCGCGATGCCGAAGACGATGCCGTCCTTGTTTTCCTTGACCATGCCGCCCCAATCGGCGCTAGGCGGCTGCACGCCGAGGCCGAGGAAGGACAGTGTCGACAGGAACAGCACGGCATAGATGAAGCGCAGGCCGAGTTCCGAAACCAGCGGCGACAACGCATTGGGCAGGATCTCGCGGAAGATGATCCACACGCTGCCTTCGCCGCGCAGCTTGGCCGCCTCGACGAAATCCATGACGTTGATGTCGACGGCGACCGCCCGCGACAGGCGGTAGACGCGGGTCGAGTCGAGGATGCCCATGACCAGGATCAGCGTCACCAGATTGGTTGGCAGCACGGAGAGCACGACGAGGCCCATGATCAGCGTCGGGATAGACATCAGGAGATCGACAAGGCGCGACATAAGCGTGTCGAACCAGCCGCCAAAAACCGCCGCCGAGAAGCCAAGGATGGCGCCGAGCGAGAAGGACAGCGCGGTGGCCAGCACCGCGATGAACAGCGTGACGCGGGCGCCGTAGATCATGCGCGAAAGAAGGTCGCGGCCGAGATTGTCGGTGCCCAGCAAATGTGTCGCCGACATCGGTGCCCAGACGTCGCCGACGATCTCGCCATTGCCGTAAGGCGCGATCCAGGGCGCGAAGATCGCCGCCAGCACGAACAATGCCGTCAGCACCAGGCCGATCAGCGCAGGGATGGGGATGCGTTTTATGTCGAGCACAGCGCCGCCCCTCACTTCGGATGTCTGAGACGCGGATTGGCGACGATCGCCGCTATGTCCGCAATGATGTTCAGGCTGATATAAACCGCGGCGAAGATCAGGCCGACCGCCTGCACCACCGGTACGTCACGCTTGGTGACGTGGTCGACGAGATACTGCCCCATGCCCGGATAGACGAAGATCACTTCGACAACGACGACGCCGACGATCAGGTAGGCGAGGTTGAGCATGACGACGTTGATGATCGGCGCAATCGCATTGGGGAAGGCATGCCTGCGAATGACGGCGAATGCCGAAAGCCCCTTGAGCTCCGCCGTCTCGACATAAGCCGATTGCATGACATTGAGGATCGCGGCGCGCGTCATGCGCATCATGTGGGCGAGCACCACCAGCGTCAGTGCCGCCGCCGGCAGCATGATCGCCTGCATGCGCTCGCCGAACGGCATCCCGTCATAGACCGTCGAGATGCCGGGGAAGATCTGGTATTTCACGGCAAAGAAATAGACCAGCACATAGCCGATGAAGAATTCGGGAAACGAGGTCGAGGCAAGCGCCAGTCCGGAGATCAGCTTGTCGACCCAGCCATTGCGGTAACGCACCGCAATCAGGCCGAGGATGATCGCCAGCGGCACGGCAACGACCGCCGCCCAGAAGGCGAGGAACAGCGTGTTCCACAACCGCCCCTTGATCGACGTCGCAATATCCTGCCCGCTCGACATGGCGGTGCCGAGATCACCGGTCACGACGCCGCCGAGCCAGCGGAAATAGCGGATAAAGGCCGGATCGTTGAGGCCGAGCTGCTCGCGCAGATTGGCAAGCGACTCCGGTGTCGCCGACTGTCCGAGGATGGCTTGCGCGACGTCGCCGGGCAGGATCTGGGTGCCGGCGAAGATCAGGACCGATACGGCCAACAGCAGGAGGATGCCCAGCGCAATGCGCTGGGCCACCAGTTTCACGATGGGTGAGGACATCTCCGCAAGGCCGGGCTCAGGCTTCGAGCCAGCACTTTGCCAGAGCGTACCCGTTCATCAGCTCCTGATGCGGATCGTCGACCCAGCCGGCGACCTTGGCGCCCGTCGCGTCGATGAACTGGTTGAACATCGGCAGGATCAGGCCACCTTCGTCGCGGACGAGCATCGCCATGTCGCGATACATCGCCTTGCGCTTGGCTTCGTCGAGCTCGGCACGCGCCGCCAGCACCATCTTGTCGAACTCGGGACGCTTGAAACGCGTGTCGTTCCAGTCGGCCGTCGACAGGTACGCAGTCGAGTACATCTGGTCCTGCGTCGAGCGTCCGCCCCAGTAGGAGGCGCAGAAGGGCTGCTTGTTCCATACTTCCGACCAGTAGCCGTCGCCCGGCTCGCGCTTGATCTCCAGCGTGATGCCGGCCTTGGCCGCGCTTTGCTGGAACAGCTGCGCGGCATCGACGGCGCCGGGGAAGGCGACGTCCGATGTCCTGAGCAGGACGGCGCCGTCATGGCCCGACTTCTTGAAATGAAACTTGGCCTTGTCGGGATCGTATTTGCGCTGCTCGATGTCCTCGGAAAACAGCGGATAGGCCGAGTTGATCGGGAAGTCGTTGCCGAGCGAGCCATAGCCTCTGAGGATCTTGTCGAGCATCTCCTCGCGGTCGATCGCCAGCTTCAGCGCCATGCGCAAATCGTTGTTGTCGAACGGCGCCGTGTTGCAATGCATGATGAAGACGTAGTGGCCAGGACCCGCATGGTTGCGGATGGTGACGCCGGGCAGCCGCTTGATCAGGTCGACGATCTTCGGCTCGACGCGGTTGATCATGTTGACCTGGCCGCCCTGCAAGGCCGAAGTGCGCGCCGTGGCGTCGTTGATGACGATGATCTCGATCTGGTCGGCATGGCCCATCTTGTCGGCCTGCCAGTAATTGGCGAACCGCTCGCCGCCATGGCGCACGCCGGGCTCGTTGGTGGTGATCTTGTAGGGTCCGGCCGAGATGCCGGCGTCGGCCTTGTCCTTGCCGCCATTGGGCTGGATGATCAAATGGTAATCGCTAAGCAGATAGGGCAGGTCGGCATTGGCTTCCTTCAGCGTCAGCACGACTTCCTTGCCGCTGGCCTTGATGCTCTCGATGCCTTTCATGTAGCCGAGCGCGCCCGACTTCGACTTCTCGTCCGAATGGCGTTCGAGTGTGGCGGCGACGTCCTCGGCGGTTACCGTCTTGCCGTTATGGAATTCGACGCCGTCGCGAATCTTCAGCGTCCAGACCTTGGCGTCGTCAGACGAGCCGATCTCCTCGGCGATGCGGTTCTCGAGCGTGCCTTCCGGGGAAAGCTCGACGATCAGTTCGCCCCACATCTTGCCGAAGGCGAACGGCACCTGCGTCATGAACAGGGCCGGATCGAGGCTGTTGGTGGACTCGCCGCCGACCAGGCCGGCCTTCAACGTGCCGCCCTTCACCGGACCCGCGGCGCGCGCTGCACTTGAAAGCAGCGAGTTGGCGAAGGTCGCGGTGACGCCGAGCGCTGCCGCCCGGCCGAGAAAATCACGACGGCTCAGTTTGCCGGATGCGACGCGCCGGCTAAGAAATTCCAGTTCGTTTGACATGTTGAGTTCCTCACTCTGTTGGTTCGACCTTGTGGTCGTTTTTTATGGTTTCTTGTGAGGAGAATAATGACCGCAAGGGAACGCCGTAAGCAAGACCGAATGCGACATGCCGTGGCGTAAATCGTACGTCGCAATTGGACCAATCCGCATAAGCGCTCAAAGCAGATCGCGCGGGATTTTCTCTTCGAAATTACGCTCGAAAACCAGTTCCTCGCCTTCATAGGCTTCGATTCTGGCGCTAATAATGAAGTTTTGCGCATCGGACCGCATCTCGGCTGACGTTTCTGTGCGCACCGACCATCCATTTCGCGACAGCGTGTGCGTCCAGTGCGTCTTGCCCGACGCTGACAGCGGATTGTCAGGATGGATCGCCCATGTCTCGCGGGCGACGCTGCCATTGGCGAGGCCATGCTCCAGGTCGCGCACCTCGCCGAAATCGTCGACAATGGAAAGCGTGACGATTCCGGTCTTCTCGTCGCGATCAACATGACGCTCCGAATTGGCGGCACGGACCGTTTCGGTTGCCCAGGGCACGGCTGCCTCGGGCGTAGGGAACGTGACTTCGTCGCCTTGCGCCGGCGGACGCAGCGGCAGCTTCAGCGTAGCCGCCGACAGGTCGAGCCGAACCGGTTCCGGCGATGGCCAGATCATCGGCCAGTAGGCGTTCGAAACGGCAATACGCAGGCGATGGCCTGATGGCACGCGATAGGCACATTGATCGAGCACGACCCGCGCCAAAACGGTCTCTTCCGGCACCAGCGCCTCGGGGAATTCATGCGAGTTGCGGTGCGTCAGGTTGAGCACGCCGTAGGAGATCAATTCGGATGCGCCGTCAGGATGCACGTCGCACAGCCGCACCGCGATGTTCGCCTGCGGTCGATCCGAGGCGACCTGGATCAAAACCTCCGGCGCGCCGACAATGTCGATCGCCTCGCCGAGCGGGGGCTGGTCGAAACACACCGACAGCGCATCGTCGGGGCGCTGGTCGCCGGGCAGTTCCGGCCCGAAGGTGAAGGGGAAATATTCGCCGCCGGCGAGGCCGCAGCTTTGTGGCGAAGCCACGATTACAGGCCTGGCGCCTTCCGGGATCAGTTCGATCGCCTCAGCCTTGATGTTGGGCGATGGCCAGTCTGCTTCGGCAACCCAGCGGCCGGGCCGCTCGGGGTGCCAACGCGCGGGGCGCACGCTGTCCATCACATAGGCGCGGTAGGCCGGGTCGGCCTCGACGCCGGTGTCGATGCCTTTCAACCAGCGGTCCCACCAGCGCAAGGCCTCCTGCAGGAAGCCGATCGCTGGTTTCGGTGCGGCGTAATGCGGGTACTTGTGGATCCACGGGCCGACGATGCCCTTGACCGGCGCCTCGATATTGGCCGCGAGGTAGGAAATCGTATTGCGATAGCCGTCATGCCAGCCGCCGATCGACAGCACGGCGGCTTGGATGGCGGAATAGTTCTCGCAGATCGAACCGCGCTTCCAATAGGCGTCGCGGTGCTGGTGTCTCAGCCACAGCGGCGCCAGGAAGGGCTGGTTCTCCAGCCGGGTCAGCCATAGGTCGCGCCATCTGTTGTCGCCGGCCAGCAGCGGGTCCGGTGGCCGCGACGAATAGGAGAGCATGGTCGAGGCCCAGCCGAAATTCTCGATCAGCAGGCAGCCGCCCTTGTAGTGGATGTCGTCGGCATAGCGGTCGACGGTCGAGCACAGGCTGATGACTGCCTTCAACGCCGGCGGCTGCTTGGCTGCAACCTGCAGGCAGTTGAAGCCGCCCCAGGAGATGCCCATCATGCCGACATTGCCGTTGCACCAGGGCTGGGCCGCCGCCCAGTCGATCACGTCGCATGCGTCCTGCAATTCCTGCTCGGAATATTCGTCATCCATCAGCCCTTCGGAATCGCCATTGCCGCGCATGTCGACGCGGATAGAGGCGTAGCCGTGACCGGCGAAATAGGGATGCGTCAGCTGGTCCCGATAAATTGTGCCGTCGCGCTTGCGGTAGGGCAGGTGCTCAAGGATCGCCGGCACCGGATCGTCGGCAGCATCGGCCGGCATCCACATTCGCGCCGACAGCCGGCAGCCATCCGGCATGACGATGCCCATGTCCGGAAATTCGACGACCTTGCGGGCAAATTCAGTGATGGTCTTCATCCGGGGCATAACGCCCCGCAGCGAGGCGACTTTCAATCGTCATTCGCGACTGGAGCAAAAAAATATGCGACCTGTCAGGGAGCGCGCTATCGCAACTCGTCCAGCAGTTCGGGATGTTTTTCCAACAGCGTCATCAACTGAATGGTCGGGCCACTCGGCTCAATCAAACCCCGTTCGTATTTGTCGAAAGCGTTCTCGCCGACTTTGAACAGGGATCCCGCCTCGCGCTGCGACAGTTTGAGCTTTGTGCGCACGCGACGGATGGTGGCCGGCGCCGGAACGCCGTCGATCTTTTCTTTGAGGATGCGGAGCGCTGCATCGACGACAGTCATGTCGTCCCCGACATGCACGCCCTCATCTCCCGATGGGGGATAATACCCCGGCAGATCGACGATCATGCTCTCGCCCTTGTAAGTCACAGTGAACGGACGCACTCCACGCGTCAGCGTTTCTCCTGTTTCTGGGGAGATCATGGTGTTCGTTTCCTTATTTACTTTCGTCGTCATAGTCACTTTTCCTTGAACGACATGACTGTGAATCCGGTCACGACGTCGGCCTGAAATTTCACATAGAGCACCAACTCGCGTGCTGGCACGTGGTAGACATCTTGCCAGACACGATGGTCGGCGAATGTCGTCATTGACTTTACAAACATTTTTCGCGTGATGCTGCCGATCACCTCGACTATACCGGAGCGATCGAAGCCGAGGCCAACCGCATCCCGCAGGCCGGACGTCGTGATTGCCAGCGTATCTACAGAGCCCAACTCCGCCTTGATAGCATCAAGATCGTAAGTGGGCCTGCGTTTCTCCATAACACAGTATGCCACCATAAAGGGGGCATTTCAAGCTTTGAACTTTGGGGCATTCAACTCAACGGAATGTCGTTGTCAGCCTTGCTCGCTTGATAGGCGACGGACAATTCGTCATAGCGTGCGGAGATTTTGCCGATCCGCGTTCCCAGTCGCAGGCGCTCGGTCTCGGGCAGCAACGACACCAGTCTGCGGATCGAAAAACCCTTCCAGTAGGCATTCTCGGCATTGTAGCAGCCGGGGTCGAGGGTGAAGACCTCCTTCAGGATCTTCAGATCGTGCGGGATGGCGAAGCTGTCGCGCGAATCCTCATGCGAAAAAAGATAGTAGAAATTGTCGAAGCCGGTCCAGGTGATCGCCGACAGGCAGAGCGAGCAGGGTTCGTGCGTGGCGAGAAAAATCGCGTCCTTGGTGTCGACGCGCTCAGCCTTCGGCATTTCATAAAACCGCTTCAGGCAGTGCACTTCACCATGCCAGAGCGGATTTTCCGTCTCGTTGTTGGTTTCGGCGAGCACCAGCGAACGGTCGTTCTTGCGCAGGATCGCGGCGCCGAACAGCTTGTTGCCGTGGGCGACTCCTTCGGCCGTCTTCGGCACGATGTCATGCTCGATGACGTCGAGCAGGCGGTCGATCAACGAGACGTCGGCCATCACTGGCTCCCGTCGGGAAGATGGATCTCATAGGCGTGCGAGAAATGGCATTCTTCGAGGTTGGAGCCGTCGCCACCGCGATCGACGACGAGGAAATCCTGAGCCTCGCCGATCGGCGTCAGCACGCCGTGCCAGCGATTGCGCGGATAATTGACGCCCTGCCCGGGCGCGGTGAGGAAGGCGTGCGGCTCGCCCGGGCCGTCGTCGCCATCATGGCAGACGACGACCAGGAACGGCCGTGGCGACAACGGCATGAAAGCCTGGCTGCCGAACGGATGACGCTCGACCATGGTGAGCTTCAGCGGAAAATCGTAAGGCGTGCCGCGCACCATGGAGATCAGCACGCGCCCATTCGGCCCCTGCGCTTCGGCGGTGGCGAGGTTGTGATAGCGCTCGGCCTTGCCGCGATTGATCGGGTAGTGATTGCCGCCGCCCAAATCGATGACGTCGCCGAACTCGGCAAAATTTTCGCGGGTTAGCGGCCGCGCCACGATGCGGGTCATGGCGCGCGCCTCCCGACGCCGGCGCCACCAAGCTTGGCGTGCCGGTTGACATCCTTGTAGAGCAAATAGCGGAATTTTCCGGGGCCGCCAGCATAGCAGGCCTGCGGACAGAAGGCGCGCAGCCACATATAGTCGCCGGCCTCGACCTCGACCCAGTCCTGGTTGAGGCGGTAGACCGCCTTGCCCTCCAGCACATAGAGGCCGTGTTCCATGACATGCGTCTCGGCGAAGGGAATGACCGCGCCCGGTTCGAGCGTGACGATGGTGACATGCATGTCGTGGCGCATGTCTTCAGAGTCAACGAAGCGCGTCGTCGCCCAACGGCCCTCGGTGCCGGGCATCGGCGTCGGCGCAATGTCCTGTTCGTTGGCAAAGAAGGCTTGCGGGACACCAATGCCTTCGACGGCGTCGTAAGCCTTGCGGATCCAGTGGAAGCGGAGAGCAGCGCCGCTCTCGTTGCGAACTGTCCATCCGCTGGCCGGCGGCAGGAAAGCAAAGCCGCCCGGCTGCAGGACATGCTTCTCGCCAGCCAGCAAAACGCTCAGCTCGCCCTCGACCACAAACAGGGCGCCCTCGGCGCCGGCATCCGGTTCCGGCCGGTCGCTGCCGCCGCCGGGCGCGACCTCGACGATGTATTGCGAAAACGTCTCGGCAAAACCCGACAGCGGGCGCGACAGCACCCAGACGCGGGTCTTGTCCCAGAACGGCAGGGCGCTGGTGACGATGTCCTGCATCACCCCCCTTGGAATGACGGCGTAGGCCTCGGTGAAGACGGCCCGGCCGGTCAGCAGCTCGCTCTGGCCGGGGTGGCCGCCCTGCGGCGCGTAATAGGTTCGGTCGGCCATTTTCATCGTATCCATCAGTTCAGAGCGTATTGCGGAAGCAAGGCCTATTGCGGAAGCATGTCCTTGAGGCGGAGCAGTGCGATGCGCTCGACCTGTTTGCAGGCGGTTTCGAATTCAACGCCGCGGCTGTTGCCGATGCGCGCCTCGAACTCCGCCAGGATTTCTTCCTTGGTCTTGCCTTTCACCGCGATGATGAAGGGGAAGTCGAAATTGGCGACGTAGGCGGCATTGAGCTTTGAGAACAGCTCGCGCTCCTTGTCGGTCAACGCCTCGAGCCCGGCGGAAGCCTGTTCCCTGGCCGATTCCGCAGTCAGCCGCTTGGTTTGCGCCAGTTTGCCGGCAAGGTCGGGATGGGCGTTGAGCACGGAGAGCCGCTCGGCCCCGCTGGCGCCGCGAAAGACACGGCACAGCGCATTGTGCAGGCCGCCGGCACTGTCATGCGCCGGACCGAGCTCCAGCTCATAGGCGCGCTCGGCGATCCACGGCGAATGCTCGAATACGCCGCCGAATGCCTGGACGAAAGCCTCGAATTCCATCTTCGACGGGCGCAGCGTCGGCGGCCGGAACGGATGGTTCTCTTGCCAGTGCCTTGCAATGTCGATGCGTCGCGCCAGCCAGACCCTGTCGTGTGATTTGACGTAGTCGACGAAGCGCTTCAGCGCCGCGACCCGGCCCGGCCGGCCGACGAGCCGGCAGTGCAGGCCGATATTCATCATGCGCGGCCGTCCTGCCTTGCCCTCGGCATAGAGCGTATCGAAACTATCCCTAAGATAGGCGAAGAACTGGTCGCCCGAGTTGAAGCCCTGCGGCGTGGCGAAACGCATATCGTTGGCGTCGAGCGTATAGGGGATGATGAGCTGCGGCTTTGCCGACCCGTCCGGCCCAGCATGCTCGAACCAGTAGGGCAGTTCATCGTCATACGTGTCCGACACATAGTCGAAGCCGCCCTCTTCCGCCGCCAGCCGCACGGTGTTGATCGATGTGCGGCCGGTGTACCAGCCGGTCGGCCGCGCCCCGGTCACCTCGTAGTGCAGCCGGATTGCCTCGTCCATGTCGCGGCGCTCGTCCTCCGGCGCATGGTCGCGATAGTCGATCCATCTCAGCCCGTGCGAGGCGATCTCCCAGCCGGCCTCCTGCATCGCCACGACCTGGTCGGGCGAACGCGCCAGTGCTGTGGCGACGCCGTAGCAGGTGATCGGCACCTCAGCCTCGGTGAACAGGCGCAGCAATCGCCAGAAGCCGGCGCGGGCGCCATATTCGTAGATCGATTCCATGTTCCGGTGGCGCTGCCCGGGCCAGGGTGCAGCGCCGACGATCTCGGACAGGAAGGCTTCCGAAGCCTTGTCGCCGTGCAGGACGCAATTTTCGCCGCCTTCCTCGTAATTGACGACGAACTGCACCGCGACATGCGCCCTGCCGGGCCATTTCGGATCCGGCGGATTGGCGCCGTAGCCGCGCATGTCTCGTTCGTAACGCATTGTCGCTCCTGCCGGATAGTGTGATCAGGATAGTCGAAAGGATTGCTTGCGCATTCCCCCGAAAATTTTTGAAAGTGTTTTTGCAGCACTTCACTCGACCGGGACTTATGCATCGCCTTTAATGGGCGCACAATTCGCCAAACATGTTCGACTGTACCGGACATGTTTCGAGTGTACCGGAATGGGAGCAGCCAGTGGCGGAAACGTCGAAAGCCGAAGGCGGACGTCTGACGACCCATGTCCTCGACACCGCGACCGGCAGGCCGGCGGCAGGCCTGTCGATCGAGCTTTACCGCATCAACGACGACATGCGGACGCATCTGAAGACAGCGGTCACCAATGCCGACGGCCGGTGTGACGCGCCGCTGCTTGCCGACGCGGAATTCCGCACCGGCGAATACGAGCTGGTCTTCGCCGCCGGCGACTATCTGCGCCGGCAGGGGTTGAGACTGCCGGAACCGGCCTTCCTCGACAGCGTGCCGATCCGCTTCGGCATGGCCGAGCCGATGCACTATCACGTGCCGCTGCTCATATCGCCCTACGGCTATTCGACCTATCGGGGGAGCTGAGACATGACGAGGCTCAAGATACGCAATGAGATACGCTTCATCCTCAATGGCGAGGATGTTGCGCTGACTACGGTCGCGCCCGACGAGACCTTGCTCGACTGGCTGCGGCTCGAGCGCTCGCTGCGCGGCACCAAGGAAGGCTGCGCCGAGGGCGACTGCGGCGCTTGCACCGTGCTGGTCGGAAGGCTGTCAGGCGGCCGGCTCGTCTATGAAAGCGTCAATGCCTGCATCCGCTTCCTTGGCTCGCTCGATCGCACGCATGTCGTAACCGTCGAGCATCTGCGCGGCGACGGCGAAAAACTGCATCCGGTGCAGCAGGCGATGGTCGATTTCCACGGCTCGCAATGCGGCTTCTGCACGCCGGGCTTCGTCATGTCGCTTTATGCCCTGTGGATGCGGTCACCGGAGCCGTCGGATGCAGCCATCGAAAAGGCGCTTCAGGGCAATCTCTGCCGCTGCACCGGCTACGAGGCGATCATGCGGGCGGCACGTGCCATCTCCAGCTACGGCAAGGCGGCAAAGGATCCGCTGGCAGCGGAGCGCAAGGCGATCACGAGCAAGCTCGAAGCGATGAAAGACGGTTCGCGCATCGAGATCGGCGCCGGCAAGCAGCGCCTGGTCGTCCCGGCCGATGCCGACGACCTCGCCGCCGTGCTCGACAAGGAGCCGGGCGCCACCATCGTTGCCGGTTCGACCGATGTCGGCCTGTGGGTGACCAAGCACATGCGCGAGATTGCGCCGGCGATCTTCATCGGCAATCTCGACGGGCTGTGCCGGATTTCCGAAGACAAGGGCATCATCTCGATCGGCGCTGGTGTCACCTACACCGAGGCTTTCTCAATGCTGACGAAACGCATCCCGGCGCTAGGCCCGCTGTTCGATCGCATCGGCGGCGACCAAGTGCGCAACATGGGCACGATCGGCGGCAACATCGCCAATGGCTCGCCGATCGGCGACACGCCGCCGCCGCTGATCGCACTCGGCGCGCGGCTGACGCTGCGCCGCGGCAACAAGCGGCGGACGATCTCGCTTGAAGACTTCTTCATCGCCTATGGCAAGCAGGACCGACAGCCGGGCGAATTCGTCGAGGCCGTGCATGTCCCAGTGCCGGGCAGGGATACCAAATTCGCTGTCTACAAGATCACCAAGCGCCGTGACGAGGACATCACTGCCGCACTTGGCGCATTCCTGCTGGCCCTGGCCAAGGACGGCACGGTGGCGGAGGTGCGCATCGCCTATGGCGGCATGGCGGCAACGCCGAAGCGGGCTTTCGGCGTGGAAAAGGCGCTGCTCGGCAGGCCCTGGACGGAACCGACGGTCGAGACCGCCATGGCCGAGTACGCCAAAGACTTTACCCCGCTGACCGACATGCGGGCGAGCGCCGAATACCGGGCGCTGGCGGCGCGCAACCTGCTGTTGCGGTTCTTCGCCGAGACCAGCGGCACCAAAGCACCGATCCAGATATCGCGCAACGAGGCGGCGTGATGACCAAGCACGCTCCAAACCTCAAGGCGCAGAAAATCGCTGGTGGCGTTGCCACCGACCAGCGTCATGATTCCGCGCACAAGCATGTCCGCGGCACGGCCGTCTATATCGATGACATGCCGGAATCATCCGGCATGCTGCATGGCTGCCTCGGGCTTTCGACGGCCACGCATGCCACCATCAGCAGCATGGACCTGGCGGCGGTGCGCGCAGCACCCGGCGTCGTCGACGTGCTGACGGCGAGCGACGTGCCGGGCGAAAACGACATTTCGCCGACCGGCCGCCACGACGAACCGGTGCTGGCCGACGGCAAGGTGCAGTTCTTCGGCCAACCGATCTTTTGCGTCATCGCCGAAACCCGCGAGCAGGCGCGCCGCGCCACAAGGCTGGCCAAGGTCGAATACAAGGAATTGCCTTTCGTCACCGACATCGGCGTCCTCGATCCCAGCAAGGACAAGCTGGTCACGCCGCCGCTGACCCTGAGGCGCGGCGATGCCGCGGCTGCGATCAGGGCGGCGCCGCGCCGGCTGAAAGGAAAAATGCGCATCGGCGGCCAGGACCATTTTTATCTCGAAGGCCAGATCGCCATGGCCATTCCCGGCGAGGATCAGGACGTCACGATTTATTCGTCGACACAGCATCCGAGCGAAATCCAGCACATGGTCAGCCATGCGCTCGGCGTGCCGAGCCATGCCGTCACGGTCGAGATCCGCCGCATGGGCGGCGGCTTTGGCGGCAAGGAAACGCAAGGCAACCAGTTTGCCGCGCTCGCGGCGATTGCTGCGAAAAAACACCATCGCGCGGTGAAAATCCGGCCCGACCGTGACGAAGACATGATCGCCACCGGCAAGCGCCATGACTTCCTCGTCGATTACGAGGTCGGCTTCGACGACGAGGGCAATATCCTCGGCGTCGATTTCATGTTTGCGGCGCGCTGCGGCTTCTCGGCGGACCTGTCGGGCCCGGTCACCGATCGCGCGCTGTTCCACTGCGACAACACCTATTTCTGGCCGGCGGTTCATGCGCAATCGGCGCCGCTCTACACCAACACCGTGTCGAACACCGCCTTCCGCGGCTTCGGCGGGCCGCAAGGCATGGTCGGCGCCGAGCGCGTCATCGAGGAGGTCGCCTTTGCCGTCGGCAAGGATCCGCTCGAAATCCGCAAGAAGAACTTTTATGGCACCAGCGACCGCAACATCACGCCCTATCACCAGACGGTCGAAGACAACATCATCCACCGCATCGTCGCCGAACTGGAGGCGAGTTGCGACTATGCGGGGCGCCGCCGCACGGTTCGTGCCTTCAATGCCAACAGTCGCTTCATCAAGCGCGGATTGGCGCTGACGCCGGTCAAGTTCGGCATCTCGTTCACCGCCACCCACTACAATCAGGCCGGCGCGCTGGTGCATGTCTATACCGACGGTTCGGTGCATCTGAACCATGGCGGCACCGAAATGGGGCAGGGCCTCTACGTCAAGGTGGCGCAGGTGGTGGCGGAAGAATTCCAGATCGACCTCGACCAGGTAAAGATCACCGCGACCACGACCGGCAAGGTCCCGAACACCTCGGCGACCGCCGCATCGTCCGGTTCCGACCTCAACGGCATGGCGGCGCAGAACGCGGCCCGGCAGATCAAGGAGCGGTTGACCAACTTCGCAGCCGAAAAATACCAGGTGCCGCGCGACCAGGTGCTGTTCCTGCCCAACCGGGTGCGCATCGGCAACCAGGAGATCGCCTTCGCCGATCTCATCAGGCAGGCCTATATGGCGCGCATCCAGCTTTCGGCGGCGGGCTTCTACAAGACGCCGAGAATCCATTGGAATCGCGACAAGGGCGAGGGTCGTCCCTTCTATTATTTCGCCTATGGCGCCGCGTGCTCGGAAGTCTCGGTCGACACGCTAACCGGCGAATATGTCGTCGAGCGCACCGACATCCTGCACGAGACCGGACGCTCGCTGAACCGCGCCATCGACCTTGGCCAGGTCGAAGGCGGCTTCATCCAGGGCATGGGATGGCTGACGACGGAGGAGCTTTGGTGGGACGAAAAGGGCCGGCTGCGCACCCATGCGCCGTCGACCTACAAGATTCCGCTCGCCTCGGACCGACCGAAGATCTTCAATGTGACGCTGGCCGATTGGCCGGAAGCGAGCGAGCCGACGGTGCACCGCTCCAAGGCGGTCGGCGAGCCGCCGCTGCCGCTCGGCATCTCGGTGCTGCATGCGCTGTCGGATGCGGTGGCAAGCGTTGCCGACCACCGGATCTGCCCGCGCCTCGACCCACCGGCGACGCCGGAGCGGGTGCTGATGGCGATCGAACGGCTGAAGAGGGAAGCCAAGGCTGGTGCTTGAACTCGGTCCCGGGGTTCGTACAAGGCGTGCAATCCGGGCCGAAAAACCCTATGTTTCCTGATAGGGAAAGCAAAAACATGACCTCGAAAGTGCAAACCCTGAAAGCATTTCTTGGCGGCGCCGGCCGTGTCGCGCTGGTCGAGGTGGCCGGGACCAAAGGCTCGACGCCCCGCGAGAAGGGCGCCTTCATGCTCGTCTCGGGCGCGGCGATTTTTGGCACGATCGGCGGCGGCCAGCTCGAATTCATCGCGATCGATAAGGCACGGCAGTTGCTTTTCTCCCCCCTTGAGGGGGAGATGGCCGCGGAGCGGCCAGAGGGGGTCGGTAGAGGAAGCACGCGACCTAAGAAAATGTCGAGCACTGGCGCGGCGACCCCACCCGACGGCTTCGCCGCCACCCTCCCCTCAAGGGGGAGGGATGTCCGCGCTACCCTCGATGTCCCGCTCGGGCCCGAGATCGGGCAGTGCTGCGGCGGCAGGGTCGAGGTGCTGATCCGGCTGGTCGACACGGCGTTGGCGCAAGAGCTGGTCGCGGCGGCGGACGCCGAGCAGGCGCAGCTGCCGCATGTCTACATCTTCGGCGGCGGCCATGTCGGCCAGGCGCTGGCCTCGGCGGTGGCCTTGCTGCCGGTCCGTGTCGTCGTTGTCGAGACGCGGGCCGAGGCGCTGGAGGGCATGCCGGACACGGTCGAAACCAGCCTAACGCCAATGCCCGAGGCGATGGTGCGCAAGGCTTCGGCTGGCGCCGCATTCGTCGTCCTCACTCACGACCACGCACTGGATTTCCTGATCGTCGCCGAGGCACTGAAACGCCGGGATGCCGCCTATGTCGGCATGATCGGCTCGAAGACCAAGAAGGCGACATTCAGGAACTGGTTCCTGAAGGCGGCGGACGGCAGCGAGGCGGAATTTGCCGGCCTCGTCTCGCCGATCGGCGGCGATGCGGTCAAGGACAAGCGTCCGCAAGTCATTGCGGCCTTGGCGGCGGCCGAGATCATGACGGCACTGGCCGCCCATGCTGGCGCGCGAGCCGCGCCGCACCCCGTCTCTCGTGGCAAGGCAATGGCCGGCTGACGGCCAGAATTCGAGCAACGCTCATTTGCCGGCCAGAATTTCCTTGATCAGCCGTTGGCAGCGCTCGGCCATGAAATCGAGCAGCAGCCGCACCTTCGGGTCCTGCAGCTTCTTGTGCGGGTAGACGGCGGCGAACTGCACCGGCGTCGGTGGCGTGTCGGGCAGGATCACCTTCAGACGCCGGTCGCGGATGAACGGCTCGACCTCGAAGCGCGGCTTGTTGATGATGCCGCGGCCCGACAGCGCCCAGCCGGTCAGCACGTCGCCATCGTCGGTGTCATAGGGTCCGTGCACCTCGAATTTCCGCGGACCGTCGGCCGTCTGCAGCGTCCACACATATTCGCGCGCGCCGGCGTAGCGCAGCATCAGGCAGTCGTGTTTGCTGGCGATCAGTTCCTGCGGCTCGGTCGGTTCGCCGCGCGTCTCCAGATATTTCGGCGCCGCCACCAGCACCCGCTCGCACTCCATGATGCCGCGCATTCTCAGGCTGGAATCCTCGATGATACCCAGTCTGAACGCGACGTCGATGCCTTCCTTCATGATGTCGACATTGTGGTCCGAAAGCCTCAGCCGAACCTCGATGTCAGGATATTTGTCGTGGAAATCGGGGATTCCCGACGCCACCAGCCGCCGGCCGAGGCCAAGCGGCGCTGTCACCTTGATGGTGCCACGCGGCTGGCCGGACAAAGCGCTGACAGCGGCTTCCGCCTCGGTGACCGCCTCAAGCACCTGCTTGGCGCCGGAGTAGAACACCGTGCCGTGCTCGGTCGGCATCAATTGCCGCGTCGTGCGATTGAACAGCCTGACACCGAGATGTTTTTCGAGCTCCTTGATGCGGTTGGAGGCGACCGCTGGCGAAATGCGCATGTCGCGCCCCGCCGCCGACAGATTGCCGAGCTCGACGACGCGAACGAAGACGGAGATGTTGTCGAGATAGGCCATGCGGCTTTGGGGCTCTCATGCGGCTGCGCAGGGATAACCCTAGTGCATGACCCCGAAAAATCGGAATCGATTTTCGGAAAGGATCATGCACCAGATAAAGTTCTACAGCGTCCTTTGCGCGTCCAAGGGACGCGCGGCGCTAGTATTTTCCATTTTTTTTTGAAAGTCATCGTGCCGCTCGGCCCTTTCCGTTTGCGCTCCAGTCCGTAAAGTCACCCAATCGGCAGGGACGACTTTTCAATGATGGATTTCGCGATTTTCTGGGACTGGCTGAGTTTCGCCGTGCGCTGGCTGCATGTCGTCACCAGCATAGCCTGGATCGGCTCGTCCTTCTATTTCGTCGCCCTCGATCTCGGCTTGCGCCAGCGTTCGGGCATGCCTGTCGGCGCCTTCGGCGAGGAATGGCAGGTGCATGGCGGCGGCTTCTACCACATCCAGAAATATCTGGTGGCGCCGGCCGAAATGCCTGAGCACCTGACCTGGTTCAAATGGGAATCCTACGCCACCTGGCTGTCGGGCTTTGCCATGCTGTGCGTCGTCTACTATGCCGGGGCGGACCTCTTCCTGATCGATCCCAACGTGCTGGCCATGTCGGTGCCTACAGGCATCTTGCTGTCGCTGGCGACGATCGGCGTTGGCTGGGTGGTCTACGATCTCTTATGCCGGTCGCCGCTTGGCAGGAGCGACACCGGCCTGATGCTGGTGCTCTATGGCGTGCTGGTGTTCATCGCCTGGGGTCTTACCCATCTGTTCACCGGCCGCGCCGCTTTCCTGCATCTTGGCGCCATCACCGCGACGATCATGTCGGCCAATGTCTTCATGGTCATCATCCCGAACCAGAAGATCGTCGTCGCCGACCTGATCGCCGGCAGGAAGCCAGATCCGAAATACGGCAAGATCGCCAAGCAGCGCTCGCTGCACAACAATTACCTGACGCTGCCCGTTTTGTTCCTGATGCTGTCGAACCACTACCCGCTGGCGTTTGCTACCCAGTTCAACTGGGTGATCGCCTCGTTGGTTTTCATCATCGGCGTGCTGATCCGGAACTATTTCAACACCATGCATGCGCGCAAGGGCAACCCGACCTGGATCTGGCTGGCTGCCGCCGTCCTGTTCGTCGTCATCATCTGGCTGTCAACCGCGCCGAAAGTGCTGACCGGCGAAGTCAAGGCGTCCTCGACGGCACAGGTCTACATCGCCTCGGCGCATTTTCCCGCAGTGCGCGACACGGTGCTTGGCCGCTGCTCGATGTGCCATGCGCAGGAGCCATCCTACGAAGGCATCTATCACGCGCCGAAAGGTGTGATGCTTGACACGGACGCCGGTATCGCCGAGCAAGCCCGCGAGATCTACCTGCAGGCCGGCCGCAGCCACGCCATGCCGCCCGCCAATGTCACCCATATCACCGACAAGGAGCGGGCGCTGTTGGCGGCTTGGTTCGAGGAGGCAGGGAAATAAGCATGACCAGCACGCTCCTGCGCGGCCGCACGCTGTCCTTCCTGCGCTGGCCAGAAACCGTCGACGACCATTCCGCCTGGCGCTACGAGGACGATGGCGGCCTGCTGCTTCGCAACGGCAGGATCGTTGCCGCGGGCGCCTATGCCGACGCCGAGAAAAAGGCTGATGAAGGCGTAAAAAAGATCGACCACCGCCCGCATTTGCTGCTGCCTGGCTTCATCGACCCGCATGCGCATTTTCCGCAGATGCAGGTTATCGCCTCCTACGGCGCCGAGCTGCTCGACTGGCTGAACACTTACACCTTTCCCGAGGAAACCAAATTCCAGAACGCCCAGCATGGCCGCCGCATCGCCAGGCTGTTCCTCGACGAAATGCTGCGCCACGGCACGACGACAGTCGCCGCCTATTGCTCGGTGCACAAGGAATCGGCCGAGGCGTTCTTCGCCGAGTCGCATCATCGCAACATGCTCAACATCGGCGGCAAGGTGATGATGGATCGCAACGCGCCGGAGGGCGTGCTGGACACGCCGCAATCGGCCTATGACGACAGCAAGGCGCTGATCGCCGAGTGGCACGGCAAGGGCCGCCAGCACTATGCCATCACACCGCGCTTCGCCATCACCTCGTCACCCGAGCAGTTGGAAATGGCGGGCGCGCTGTGCCGCGAATATCCTGATCTGCACATGCAGACGCATCTGTCGGAAAACCACGCCGAGATCGCCTTTACGCTGCAATTCTACCCGCAGGCACACGACTATACCGATGTCTACGAGCAATACGGGCTGCTCGGGCGCAAAAGCCTGTTCGGCCACTGCATCCATCTGTCGGAACGCGAGGCGGATGCGCTTTCGGACACGGGCTCGGTGGCCGTGTTCTGCCCGACCTCGAACCTGTTCCTCGGTTCGGGCCTGTTCGATTATCAGCGCTACCGCACGCGTGGCAAAGCTCTTCGGATCGCGGTCGCCACCGATGTCGGCGGCGGCACCAACTACTCGATGCTGCGCACCATGGATGAGGGCTACAAGGTGATCGCGCTGAACGGCGAGAAGCTCAATCCGTTCCAGTCGTTCTGGCAGCTCACCCGCGGCAATGCCGAGGCGCTGTCGATCGTGGAAAGGATCGGCACGCTCGACCAGGGCAGCGATGCCGACATCGTCGTCCTCGATGCCCGCGCCACGCCGGCGATGCGGCTGCGGATGGAGACGGCGGACACGCTGGCGGAGGAGCTGTTTCTGCTGCAGACGCTGGGCGATGATCGCGCCGTGCGCGAGGTCTACGTCGCCGGACGGGCGGTCAAGACGGATATGGCGGTTTAGCTATCCCCCACATCCCGCTTGACCCAGCGGCAGCCATCGGTCAAAGCGTGCCGCGACGTTGATAGGGGAACGACATGGCCGTTGCGGACGATATCGCTCTGATCCAGAAACAGGAAGCCGAGCTTGTCTTCTCGGTCTTCGATGAAGCTGTCGCCTTTAAGATCGGCTCGACGATCCGCGACCGGGCACTGGCCCAGGGCTTGCCGATCATCGTCGACATCAGGACCTTCGACCGGCCGCTGTTTTACGCGGCAATGCCGGGCTCGAACGCTTCCAATCCGGATTGGGCGCGGCGCAAGATCAACGTGGTGCAGCGGTTCCTGAAAAGCACCTACCGCATGGTGCTGGAGCAGCAGCGTCCCGACCGCAGCTTCAAGCCGGGCGAGGGGCTCGACATATCGGACTATGTGCTGGCCGGTGGTGGCTTTCCCATAACGGTCAAAGGTGCCGGCGTCATCGGTGTGATCGCGGTCTCGGGCCTGCCGGAGCGTGAGGATCACGGCGTCGTCGTCGATGCGCTGTGCAGCCACCTCGGCGTCGACGGGCGCGAGCTGGCACTGCCGCCGGAAGCAAAATGACCGCGCTCGATCCCAAATCCTTCCTCGCCGCCATCTTCAATGCCGCCGTTGCCGCCGCCGATCCGCAGAGGACGATCAGGGATCATCTGCCGGCAATGCCGAAGGGGCGCACCATCGTCATTGGTGCAGGAAAAGGCTCGGCGCAGATGGCGGCGGCGTTCGAAAAAGTGTGGGACGGGCCGATCGAAGGGCTGGTCGTCACCCGCTACGGCTATGGCGCGACCTGCCAGCGCATCGAGATCATCGAGGCGGCGCATCCGGTGCCGGATGCCGCCGGACTCGAAGCGTCGCGCCGGCTGCTCGAAAAGGTGCAGGGGCTGACCGCGGACGATCTGGTCGTGGCGCTCATCTCAGGCGGCGGCTCGGCGCTGCTGCCGGCGCCCGCCGAAGGTCTGACGCTGGCTGACGAGATCGCCGTCAACGAGGCGCTGCTCGCCTCCGGCGCTCCGATCGCCGCCATGAACACCATCCGCAAGCATGTTTCCACCATCAAGGGCGGTAGGCTGGCGGCAGCTGCCTATCCGGCAAAGCTGGTGTCGCTGGTCGTCTCCGACATTCCCGGCGACAATCCGGCGCTGGTCGCTTCCGGCCCGACCGTTCCCGATTCCGGCAGCCGCCAAGAGGCACTGGCATCGATCGCCGGCTATGGCATGAGACTGCCGGCTGCCGTGATGGCGCATATCAATTCGCCGGCCGCCGATGCGCCGCGCGTCGATGATCCGCGTTTTTCGCGCAACGAAGTGCATCTGATCGCCTCGGCCGGCGTCTCGCTGGAAGCGGCTGCGGCCGAAGCCAGGCGCCATGGCATCGAGGCGGCCATCCTCTCCGATTCCATCGAGGGCGAAGCGCGCGAAGTTGGGGGTGTCCATGCGGCAATCGCCCGCGAAGTGGCGACGCGCAACCGGCCTTTTCCGAAACCCGTGCTGATCCTATCAGGCGGCGAGACGACGGTGACCGTTCGGGCGAAGGGCAAGGGCGGCCGTAACACCGAGTTTCTGCTTGCCTTCGCCATCGGCATCAGCGGCATGGAGGGCGCCCATGCACTGGCCGCTGACACCGATGGCATCGACGGTTCGCAGGACAATGCCGGCGCCTTTGCCGACGGCTCGACGGTGTCGCGGATGCGGGCGGCAGGCGTCGATGCCAAGGCGATGCTTGCCGGCAACAACGCCTGGACGGCATTCAACGCCGTCGGCGATCTCTTCGTGCCCGGCCCGACCGGGACGAACGTCAATGATTTGAGGGCAATCCTGATCAGATAGGGGTCAGGCGGCCATCAGCTTTTTCACTGCCTTCATGTCCTGCAGGAACCGCTCGCGTTCGGCCTGCTTGTCCGCCGGCTCGCGAATACGCAGGATGAAGGACGGGTGGATGGTGACGAACACAGGCAAGCCATCGTCCCGATCCACGACCGCGCCGCGCATCTTCATGATCGGCACGACCTTGCCGAGCAGTGACTGCGCCGCCGTTGCGCCGAGCGCCACCGCCAGATTGGGCTTGATCAGATCGAGCTCCCTGTCGAGCCACCAGCGGCAGGCCTGCACCTCGCCGGTATTCGGCTTCGAGTGGATGCGCCGCTTGCCGCGCGGCTCGAACTTGAAATGCTTGACCGCATTGGTGACATAGACTTTCAGCCGGTCGACGCCGGCATCGTCCAGGATGGCGTCGAAGACTTTTCCCGCCGGACCGACGAAAGGTTTGCCGGCCAGATCCTCCTGGTCGCCTGGCTGTTCACCGACGAAAACCACCTTGGCCTTGTCAGGCCCTTCGCCGAACACGGTCTGCGTTGCGTTGCGCCACAGCGGGCAGCGGCGACAGGCCTTCGCCACTTCGCTGAGTTCGGGAATGGTGCTTGCGCCATCGTCTTCTGCCGTCTCAGGCAATTCAGGCTTGGGCCAGCGTCTTGCCTGCACCTTGGCGTGGTGTGGAGAATTTGTCGGCATCCTGGCGATCATGGCTGATGCGGCCCTGCCCGCTGCTGCGATCAGATGCGGAATGAGCGAAGCCCCAGAAAGGTTCCTTCAAATAGCCGGGACCCGGCTATTTGCTGGGCGAATGACCGGCGATGCGATGCCTCACACCTCGTGCAGATAGAGATGATAATCCAGTTCGCTGACCGTGCGCGCCACCCGCAGATATTCGGATTGCTTGATCGCCACGAAGGTCCGGTGCAGGTCTTCCCCCAGCGCCCCCTTGAGGAATGTCGAGGCCCTTGCCGCCTCGATCGCGGCGCGCCAGTCCACCGGCATGGTGGTGCGCGTGATTGCTGATTCGTAGCCATTGCCGGTGGTTTCGGGGCCTGGATCGAGGCCCTCATCGAGACCCTTGACGATGCCGGCCAGCACGGTTGCCGCCACCAGATAGGGGTTGGCGTCGACGCCCGACGGCCGGTGCTCGATGCGCCGGTTTTTCGCGTCGCCAGCCGGCACGCGCAATGCCACCGAGCGGTTGTTGACGCCCCAGGTCGGCGCCACCGGCGCATAGGATTGCGAAACGAAACGCCGCCATGAATTGGCGTGCGGTGCAAACACCAGCATCGATTCGGCCATGGTCTGGATGAGGCCGCCCAGTCCGCGCAGCAGCGGCAAGGACCAGGTCTCGCCGCTGGCTTCGGCAAAGACGTTGTTGCAGGCCTTGTCCTGCAGCGAGACATGGAAATGCATGCCGGAGCCGGCGTATTTCTCGATCGGCTTGGCCATGAAGCAGGCAGTGACGCCGTGGCGGCGCGCCTGCGCCCGCACCAGCCGCTTCAGCATGACGAGGTCGTCGGCGGCCCGCATCACGTCCTTGCGATAGTTAAGCGTCAGTTCGTACTGGCCGGGCGCATATTCGGAAATGACCGTCTCGGCCGGGATGCCTTGCACCCCGGCCGCGGCATAGATATCGGAAAACAGCGGCTCCATGCCGTGCAGATGGTCGACGGAATAGACCTCTGTCTTGGCCGAGCGGCGGCCGTCGAGCACCGCGTGCGCCGGCTGCACCTTGCCGTCGGCGTCGCGCTCGTTGGCAAGCAGGAAGAATTCGAGCTCGAAAGCGCCGGCCGGATGCAGGCCCTTGGCCGCCAGTATCTCCACCTGACGGCCCAACGCCAGGCGCGGGTCGGAGGACATCGGCCGGCCATCGAGATGGTACATCGCCATCAGCACCTGGCCGCGCGGCGGCTGTGTGCCGAACAGCGGCACCAGCGTGCCGGGGATCGGCCATGCCCGCAGGTCGCCGTCGCCCGTCGTCCAGATCAGTCCGGTCTCGTGCACGTCCTCGCCGGTGATGTCGAGGCCGAGGATCGAGATCGGCATATGCCTGCCGCCCTCGAAGATGCTCATCAACTCGTGCCGGCGCACGATCTTGCCACGCCCGACGCCATTGGCATCGGTCAGCACGATGTCGAACGCTTCGATCTCGGGATGGGCGTCGAGAAAGGTTTGCGCCTCGGCGGGCGTCGAGCCCGAAGGGGAGGCGATGATGGCGTTCAAAGTTTGCTTGTGCGCTTCTCTCATGTGCAAGCTTGTCTCATGCCGCGAGCCTTGCCGCAACCGCGCCGAAGGCGGTGATCAGGCGGTTCACCTGGGCAGCGCTGGTCGCCGGCGAGATCAGCATCATGTTGTGGAACGGCGCGATCAGCACGCCGCGATTGACCAGCGCGACATGGACAGCCGCTTCGAGCGCCGGTGCGTGCGCTGCTTCCGCCTCGCCGCCATTCCTCAGCGGGCCGGGTGCGCAGATGAACTCGACGCGGGCGCCGACTCGGGCAACATGCCAAGGCAGGCGGTAACGGTCGATGACGGCGGTCAGCCCGGCGTCGAGCCGCCGCGCCAGATGGTCCATATGGCTATAGTTCTCGTCGGTCATCACCTCTTCGAGCGTGGCGCGCATCGCTGCGAACTGCAGCGGATTGGCCGAGAGCGTCGTGCCCATGCCGGAATAGCCTGGTTCCTTGGTCCTGACATAGTCGGCATAGCGGGTGGCGACGCCATCGCTCATGCCCCAGACGCTGGCTGGCACACCGCCGGCGATTGGCTTGCCGAGCACGAACAAGTCCGGCTCCAGGCCGTGTTTCCTGGTGTAGCCGCCGGGACCGGTCGAGATCGTGTGCGTCTCGTCGATCAGAAGAAGGGTGCCAGCGGCGCGGGTGAGACGCCGCAGCGCGTCGTGGAAGCCGGGATCGGGCAGCACCATGCAGGAATTGGTCAGCACCGGCTCGGTGACGACACAGGCGATTTGCTGGTCCCGGAGTGCTGTCTCAAGCGCCGGCACATCGTTGAACTCGACGACATCCGTCGCCCGGGTCAGGTCGCGGAATTCGCCGGCCAGTCCTGGCCGGTTGGCCGGTCTGCCGCCGACCAGGCGCACCATCGTCTCGTCGACCGAGCCGTGATAGCAGCCGTTGAAGACTACGATCTTGCCCCGGCCGGTGATGGCGCGGGCGACGCGCAGCGCGAAGCGGTTGGCATCGGTCGCCGTTGTCGCAATCTGCCAGAACGGCAGGCCGAAGTGCTGTTGCAGCAGCGGGCCGATGGCGAGTGCATCTTCCGAAGGCAGCATGTAGGTCAGGCCGCGTCCGGCCTGCCTACGGATGGCGTGGGCGACCGGCGGCGGCGAGTGGCCGAACATCGAGCCGGTGTCGCCGAGGCAGAAATCATCGAGCCGATTGCCGTCGATGTCAGTGATAGTGGCCCCTCTGGCGCTGTCGACCATTATCGGGAACGGCGTCGGCCAGTCGTTCATCCAGTGCATCGGCACGCCGCCGAAGAAACCCGGCAGGCCGTTGCCGACCTTGGCTGCCGATTTCGGCCTTGCCTTGCGGAAGGCTTCGGCCTCGGTTTCGCGCAGATCCGCGATGCGAGCAGTGCTGATGCCACCGATCGCCATCTTTGAATGGTCGATTGTATGCATGAATGCCCTCAAATAGGGGGAGTAGGGGAGTAGGGCAGTAGGGCAGTAGGGGAATAGCTGCCTTACTCCCTTACTCCCTTACTCCCTTACTCCCTTACTCCCCTACTCCCCTATGCCGAAATATCGAGGACGCCGCAGTCGCCGGCGGCGCTGCCGAAGGCGACGCGGCGTTCCTCCTTGTCCCACATCATCGAGGTAATGGCGCCCTTGCCCGGTCGGCGCAGAAGCACCTCCTTGGCGTCCGCGAAACGCACCGCCATCACCATGCCGTCGTCATAGCCGACGGCGACGACATCCTGGCTCGGATGGCAGGCGACCGAGGTCACCATGGCGTTGCCGCGCGTGCCGAGTTCCAGCGGCGCCTTGCCCATCGGCCCGTCCTTGCCCGAAAACGGCCAGACGATCGCCGCCGGGGCTCCGGAACTGGCCAGCCATTTTCCCTTGGGCGCCCATGACAGGCTTTTGACTTTGCCGGGATAGCCGCTCATCCGCATGTGCTTGCCATCGGCGAGCTTCCAGCCATGCAGCGCGTTCTCCTGCATGGTGGTGACGAGGAAGGCGCCATCCGGCGAGAAGGTGATGCCGGTATGGGCGCCGGCCCATTCCAGCTCGACCGGCTTGCCGTTCGCCGCCGGGAAATGCAGCGTCGCGCCATTGTAGCGGGCGACGCCGAAGCGCATCCCCTTGGGCGAGAACGCCAGCCCCTCTACCGAACGCGGATGCAGGAATTCCTTGGTCTTGCCGTCGGAGAAACGCACGAAGGCGATCTTGCCCGAGGCATAGGCGATGGCGCCCTGTGGTCCGGCGGCAACGCTGGTGATCCATTTCTTCCCGGCGCTTGCCAATTCTGCCGCATTGCCGCCGGCGGTAACGGAAAAAATCTTGCCGTCCTCGCCGCCGGTGATCAGCCGGTCGTTGGCCGCATCGTGGAAGGCGGCGAGAAGCCCGTCATTGGCCTGCGCCGTCTTGTGGCCATGGTCCAGCCGATGGATTGTACCGTCGGCCAGTGCGAAATGCGGCACGTCGCCAAGGAAAACGGCGGCGATGCAATGTCCCTGGAGATCAAGCGGGGCGACTGTGGGCATGGGAGATTCCATTCGAGATTTCGGCTGGTCGTCTACCTCCGCGCGGGAGCCGCCAGCGCGGGTAAGTGGCAGCTTGCCTTCTCTCCTTGTTGTGGGAGAAGGTGGATTGGCGCGCAGCGCCAAGACGGTTGAGGGGTGCTGGACGGAGTGCCGTCGTTGCCAAGCTGGAACACCCCTCATCCGACCGAGCTTCGCTCGGCCACCTTCTCCCACAAGGGGAGAAGGAGAGGACGTGCAGCGCTAGCGTTATAAGGCCTGAAAATCAAGCGGCCTGGCAGGCATCAAAACTCTTCTTCAGCCGCTCGGCGTCGAGTTCGCGGCCGATGAAGACCAGCCGGCTCTCGTGCTTCTCGCCGTCCTTCCAGGCGCGCTGGTGGTCGCCCTCGATGATCATGTGCACGCCCTGAATGACGTAGCGCTCGTCATCGCCTTTAAGCGCGATGATCCCTTTCAGACGCAGGATGTTAGGGCCTTCCATCTGGGTGATCTTCTCGATCCAGGGGAAGAATCTTTTCGGGTCCATCTCGCCGCCCCGCAGAGACACCGACTGCACCGTCACGTCATGGATATCGGACGGGTGCGCGTGATCATGGTGATGATGCCCGTCATGATCGTGATGATCATGGTCATGATGATCATGGTCATGATGGTCGTGGTCGTCACGCGCCTCGAGGAAATGCGGATCGTTCTCCAGCGCCCGGGAAAGGTCGAAGGCGCCGCGGTCGAGCACCTCGGACAGCGCCACGCCGGCGCGCGTGGTGCGATGGATCCGGGCCGCCGGGTTGATCGCGCGGATCGTCGCCTCGACCTTGCTCAGTTCGTCCGGCGTGACGAGATCGGTCTTGTTGAGCACGACGACATCGGCAAAGGCGATCTGGTCCTCGGCTTCGCGGGAATCCTTCAGCCGCAACGGCAGGTGCTTGGCGTCGACCAGCGCCACCACCGCGTCGAGCCTGGTCTTGGAGCGCACGTCGTCGTCCATGAAGAAGGTCTGCGCCACCGGCACCGGATCGGCGAGGCCGGTCGTCTCGATCACGATGGCGTCGAAGCGGCCTGGCCGGCGCATCAAGCCCTCGACGACGCGGATCAGGTCGCCGCGCACCGTGCAGCAGACGCAACCATTGTTCATCTCGTAGATTTCCTCGTCGGATTCCACGATCAACTCGTTGTCGATGCCGATCTCACCGAACTCATTGACGATGACGGCGTAGCGCTTGCCGTGGCTTTCCGAAAGGATGCGGTTTAGCAGCGTCGTCTTGCCGGCGCCAAGATAGCCGGTGAGAACGGTTACGGGGATTTGTATCGTCTGTGCATCGCTCATGTTGGGCCTCGAAAAGGATTGTTGGCTCCATATAGGATGCACGCCATGCTTTTGCACGTGGCAACCAATGGGCCAAACAGGTCGCCAACATTGCCGGGTTTTCCCAACATTGCTGGGTTTTCATTGGCGTTGGCTGGTCTCACTGACTAGATAAGACCAAGCCAGCTTGCTCGACAGAAACCAAAAAGAGGCGCCGGATGTCCGACAGACCGTCCTCCTTGCCGTTGAGCCGGCGCCAGGCGCTTGGCCTCATTGCCGTTAGCGCGGGCGGCGGTGTCTTTCTGCCGGGCATCGCGCTGGCGCAGCAGGCCTCGCCCTATGCCGGGCTTGCCCTGTTCGATAGCGGCGCCGGCGTCTGCGCGATCACACCGGAAGCGACCGAGGGCCCGTTCTATTTCGACCCGAAGCTCGAACGCGCCGATATCACCGAAGGCAAAGCGGGCATTGCCCTCAATCTGCGGCTGCAGGTCATCGACGCAGGCTGCCGGCCGCTTGCCGGCGCGCGGGTCGATATCTGGCATTGCGACGCGCAAGGCCATTATTCAGGCTATCCGGGACAAGGCGACGGCCAGGATGTCGATACGTCAGGCCAGAGTTTTCTGCGCGGTTGGCAAAAGACCGATGACAGCGGCATCGTCTCGTTCGCCACCATCTATCCCGGCTGGTATCGCGGCCGCACCACCCACATCCATTTCAAAGTCTTCCCCAACGACAATTCGGTGATGACCGGCCAGCTGTTTTTCCCCGACGGCCTGAGCGAACAGATATTCACTACTGTCGCGCCCTACACCGACCGGTCCGGCAAGCGGGATACGTCGAACGCCAGGGACGGTATCGCGCGGCGCGCCGGGCCGCTTTCGCAGGCGGCGCTGCGCGAGGTGGCGGACGCCTACCAGGCCTTGATGATCGTCGCGGTGAGGGCTGATTGAGACCCGCATCGGTGCGGCGCTCCTGCCGAACCCGACCACCTGCGCTGAAAAGTCGTTTGTCATCTAACTGAAATAAACATCTGGCATTAGCCTCGGCGGACACCGCATTGCTTGCCGGCAAAGCTGTTTTGCAAAGCCGGATCTTTTTTGATCGTCCATTGCCAACCGGGCGGCTGCCTCTATGCTGTCCACACCGGTTCGGCCGAAGAGGGATAGCCATGGCCAAGGCGGACAAGACTGCGACAATGAGCCGGCTGCATTCGGCGGCGCGGCTGGCGCGTACGGCACTCGCCGCGCGGCTTTTGGCGCACGGCTTCTATGCCGGCCAGGACCAGATCATGCTGGCGCTCGACCGTGAGGACGGGCAGACGCCCGGCAATCTTGCCGGTCGCCTCGGTGTTCGCCCGCCGACCATCACCAAGACCATCAACCGGCTGCAGGCGCAAGGCTTTCTGGAAAAACGCGCTTCCTCCGCCGATGCCCGCCAAGCCCATATCTTTCTGACCGACACTGGCCGCGAAATCATTCAAGCCATCGAGAAATCGGTGAAGAAGACCGAGAAGCAGGCGCTGAAGGGGCTCGATAAAAAGGACCAGAAGGCGCTGTTCAAGCTGCTCGCCCGCGTTGAGGCGAACCTCTCGAACGGAGAGATGGTTCTCGTCGATGACGAGATCGACGCCGACGAATGATCCGCGGCTGACGCCATCAGGCAGCGGCTGCCGACGATCCATGCACCAATGCCGACCAGCGGCCCGGCGTGACACCGAACGCCTTCTTGAAGTGCCTGCTGAAATGACTTTGGTCGTTGAAACCGGCCGTTATTGCGATCTGCGCCAATGACTCGCTCGCCTCTATCATGCGGCGTGCTCGTTGAAGCCGGCGCATCAAGAGAAAGCGGTGCGGACTGGTGGAGAAAGCGGCACGGAAATGCCGCGATAGGGCGTAGCGATCGAGCCCGGTGATCGCCTCCAGCTCCTCGGAACGGACGGTACGGAAAACATTTTCTTCCAGATAGTCGCGTGCCAGGCTGACAGCCCGCCACGCTGTCCTTGGGATCGGTTTCGCCGGCCGGCCCGAATGTCGTGTCAGGCTTTGCATCAATTGCGCAACGAAGTCGGCGACAAACAGATCGTCCAGCTTCTGGTCCAACGGCCCGAGCGCCGCAAGCAGCCGCGTGCGGAAAACAGGATCCGTCACCACGGCATTCCTGACGAAAGGCAGCGACGCGCCTGTCTGATCGAGGCAGTCCAGCACGATGGACGGCTCCAGATAAAGCATCCTGTAACGCAAACCGTCTTCAGTGCCGGCGCCGCCATCGTGCAATTCGTCGGGATGGAGCACGATAATCTGGCCGGGCAGGCTGTGATGCATCGCGCCGCGATACCGGAAAGTCTGGACGCCATGCAGCGTCACGCCGATGGCGTAGGTATCGTGACGATGGAGATCGAAGGCGCTGCCGTGGAACCGGGCCTCGATACGCTCCATTCCGACGCAATCGGGCGCCGAGATGACGCAGTTCTCAGCCGCGTCAACGCACAAACGTCCAAGACCCTGAAAGGCCTCGCCATCTAGACCGTGTGACATCGCTTCATTCACAAACCTCGAATGGCAAATGTCTCATGTTCGACACGAAATTTGCAATCGTGCTGCAGGATAACCTTCCCGTCTGGCAAAAGCTCAACGTAACCGCGTTCCTGACCAGCGGCATCGTCGCGCAGTATAGCGACATCATCGGCGAACCCTATCGCGACCGCGCCGGCAATATCTATAATCCGCTCTCGATCCAGCCGATCATCGTGCTTTCGGCCGATCGCTCGACGCTAAGTGCGATCCACCGGCGGGCGCTGGAGCGCGGTGTGACGACCTCGCTCTACGTCGACGAAATGTTTTCGACCGGCCACGACGCGGCGAACCGCGCCGTCTTTGCCGAATTCGCACCCGACGATGCGAAGGTCGTCGGAATCGCGCTGCGCGCCGAAAAGAAGCTTGTCGACAAGATCACCAAAGGTGCCCGCATGCATCCCTGATGCATATCGACACTGGTTCATCCTGCTGACGCTCGGTGTCCTCGGTGCTCGTCATCGTCGCCAGCGGCTTTTATATCGTTCATCGCGAGCACCGGCTTCGCGTGCGCAACCGCGCTACCCTCGACGTCGAGGTGGATGCGCTGGCAAAAAAACTTTGATTTGTTTCGGAAGGGTGGCATAAGGCCGCGTTTAAACTGTTTAGACCATGATCCCGAAAACGGGCACCCGGTTTCGCTGGAGATCATGGATCAGCTCTGGATCGTCGGGGGAGCGCAAGGCGCTGGCACAGAAGATCAAGCTTTCGACGATCGCGGATGCGCTCGGTGTGTCCACGGCCACGGTGTCGCTGGCCCTGCGCGACAGCCCGCTGGTTGCTGGAATCACCCGCGACCGCATCAAGGAACATGCCCGCGCCATCGGCTATATCTACAATCGCCGCGCCGCCAGCCTGCGCACCTCGCGTTCGGGCATCGTCGGCGTCGTCGTCCACGACATCATGAATCCCTTTTTCGCCGAGATCCTGCGCTCGATCGAAAGCGAGCTCGACCGCAGCCGGCAGACCTTCATCCTGTCGAACCATTACGACCAGCTCGAAAAGCAGCGCACCTTCATAGACACGCTTCTGCAGCTTGGCGCCGACGGCGTCATCATGTCGCCGGCCATCGGCACGCCGCCCGAAGACATCTTCATGGCCGAGGAAAACGGCCTGCCGGCGGTGCTGATCGCACGCACCGTCGAAGGCGCTGACGTGCCGGTGTTTCGCGGCGACGATGCCTATGGCACCGGGCTAGCCACCAACCATCTGATCTCGCTCGGCCATAAACGCATCGCCATGATCGGCGGCACCGACCAGACCTCGACCGGCCGCGACCGCTACCAGGGCTATCTCAACGCCATGGAGGCGGCAGGGCTGGAGGTCAGGCCGTCCTGGCGCATCCCCGGCCCGCGCACCAAACAGGCTGGCTTCGAGGCCGCCGGGCAGTTCCTGGCGCTGAAGGACAAGCCGACCGCGGCCTGCTGCTGGAACGACCTCGTCGCCATCGGCCTGATGAACGGCATTGCACGCGCCGGGCTGGTGCCGGGCATTGACATATCCGTGACCGGCTATGACGATCTCGAGGAAGCGGCGATCGCGACGCCGGCGCTGACCACCGTGTGGAACGGCCAGCGTGAAGTCGGCCGCCGCGCCGCCAGCGCGCTGCTCGACAAGCTCAATGGGCAGATGGTGCGGCCGTCGCAGGAACTGATCAAGCCGGAACTGCATGTGCGCCAGTCGACCGGCAAACCAGTGGAACGTGCATGACAAAAGCCGAACAGCAGCAAGCAGTCGCCATTCTGGTGCCGGGCCAATTCAACGACCACGCGGTCGGCCGCATCGACCGGACGTTCAGCCGCGCCTGGATCGAACGGCCGGATGCGTCGCTGGTCACCGACGAGATGCGCCGGACGGTGCGCGGCATTGCCGCCTTTGGCGGGATCAACGCAGCCCTCATCGACGCGCTGCCGAATCTCGAGATCATCGCCAATTTCGGCGTCGGCTATGATTCGGTCGATGCCCGTCACGCAGCGCAGCGCGGCGTCATGGTCACCAACACGCCGGATGTGCTGACCGAGGAGGTCGCCGATACGGCGATCGGGCTTTTGATCAACACCGTTCGCGAGCTGCCGCGCGCCGAGACCTGGCTGCGCGACGGCAGTTGGGCACGCGATGGCAACTATCCGCTGAGCCGGCTGACCTTGCGCGGCCGTCGTGTCGGTATTTTCGGCATGGGCCGCATCGGTCTCGCCATTGCGCGCCGGCTGGAGGCCTTTGGGCTGCCGATCGCCTATCACAACCGGCGCCAGGTCGAAGGCTTGCCCTACGAATACCACGGCACGCTGAAAGGCCTTGCCGAGGCGGTCGATACGCTGATCTCGGTGGCGCCCGGCGGCGCCTCGACGGAAAAGGCGGTCAACGCCGAGATCCTGTCGGCGCTCGGCCCGAATGGCGTCTTCGTCAACATCGGTCGCGGCAGCACGGTCGACGAGGCAGCACTTGCCGCGGCGCTTGCCGGCGGCACCATCGCCGCTGCCGGGCTCGACGTCTTCGCTGACGAGCCGAACGTGCCGCCGGCGCTGCTCGCCGCCCCCAACACTTCACTTTTGCCGCATGTCGGCTCGGCTTCGGAACATACCCGCCGCGCCATGGCCGATCTGTGCGTCGACAATCTGATTTCCTGGTTTTCGAAAGGGAGGGCGTTGACGCCGGTGCCGGAAACGGAAAAGCTCAAGGCGCGCAGCTGAGCGGCACGCTTTCCTATTTGTTAACCACGGTTTAACGCTTTGAAATCATCTTTATCTATCGCCAAACACCCGGAGAACGCAGATGAAAGCACTTGCTGCATTGATAGCGGTGGTCGCGCTGTTCGGCAGCGTTCAGCTGTTTCACAGCGGCGCAGGCGAAGGCCGCACAGCCGATGAGTCATCGCAGTCGCCCGGCGACTACCGGCTGGTGGCCAATGGTGACGAAGCGTCCTGCGCGGTCAAGCGCGGCACTGAGGTTGCGCATGGCCTGTCGCTGTTGACAGTCACTGCGAATTGCCACCGGGTCTTGCCCGGCATCGAGCGCGCGAAATTCTGGCGCGAGCAGGATGACGGCACGGTCACCTTCAGCGCGAACGGCATCGACCCGATCGTCACTTTCGGCGTCGCCGACGGCGACGGTTATGAATCCTACGCACCAGCCCTGCCGCTGCTGTCGCTGGCGGCCAGCAGCGATTGACGTTGACGTCCGACGAACTATTCCGCGGCGGCCCACGCGCCGGATTTCGCCGCGGCGTGCAGGCGCACCGCGTCGCCAAAGGCGCGGAATATCCTTGCTGAGACGCTGTCCGACTTGACCCAGTATTCGGGATGCCACTGGACGCCGACTGCGAACGCGCGGGCGTCGCGCACCGAAACCGCCTCGACCGTGCCGTCGCTGGCTACCGCCTCTATCTGCAGCTTCGGGCCGAGCCGGTCGATGGCCTGGCGGTGCACCGAATTGACCATGATGTCGCCTGCCCCGAACACGCCGGCGAGGCAGCTTCCGGGCTTGATTGAAATGGTCTGGCGGATGGCGAAGCGTTCGTCCTGATTGTCGCTCGCCGGTGCGCGATGGTCCAGCGACCCCTCGCGCTCCTGGATTTCTGCGGCCAGCGTGCCGCCCAGCGCCACATTCATCTCCTGGATGCCGCGGCAGATGGCGAGCAGCGGCACGCCGCGCTCGACTGCCTTGCGGATCAGCGGCAGCGTCGTGGCGTCGCGGGCCGGATCGTAGGGGCCGTTGGCCTCGCTGGCATCGCCGCCATAGTGCGAGGGATGAACATTGGACTTCGAGCCGGTGATCATGACGCCGTCGACCGATGACAGGAGTTCATCGAAATCGAGCCGGTCGCCGAAGGACGGCACCAGCACCGGGAACACGCCGGCCGCCGAAAGCGCCGCCTCCAGATATTGCTGCGGAGCGGCATGCCAGGTGTAGTTGTCGAACTGGCGGACGTCGGTCGATATGGCGACTAGCGGCTGCTGCATTTTTGATCCGGGTCCATTCAGTGCAAGGATATGTTCTGCCTTTAAAATAGGCGATCCGACGGCGCTTTGCCATGACAAGTTCGGCATGTCGCATGGGCCACGGAAGGGCGTTAGACTTAAGTTGCAGTAGGTGTGTTCGCGCCCGCGTTTTTCGCGAAAACGCCGCCGGCAAAACCGGCTCCCATGGCTGGACTCGACTTCTTGCCCGTGTATTGTTTGCCGCGAAGCCGATCCGGGGCACAGAGCATCTCCCGAACGTCGGTCTGTTGATCCAATAGGGAGGACTTCATGGATCGTCGATCATTCATCCGCAAGGCCGGTGTGACCGGTGTCGGCGCTGCGGCGGCTACGGCGGCGCTTGCCGCGCCGGCTATCGCCCAAACCAACCCGAAAGTGACATGGCGCCTGGCGTCGTCCTTCCCGAAGTCCCTCGATACGATCTATGGCGGCGCCGAGGTCTTTTCCAAGATGCTCTCAGAGGCGACCGACGGCAACTTCCAGGTGCAGGTCTTCGCTGCCGGTGAACTGGTGCCCGGCCTGCAGGTCGCGGATGCCACCACCGCCGGCACCGTCGAGGCCTGCCATACGGTGGCATATTATTATTGGGGCAAGGACCCGACCTGGGCTTTGGGTGCCGCGGTTCCGTTCTCGCTCAACGCGCGCGGCATCAATGCCTGGCACTACCACGGCGGCGGCATCGACCTGTTCAACGAGTTTCTCGCCACGCAGGGCCTTTTTGGCTTGCCCGGTGGCAATACCGGCGTGCAGATGGGCGGCTGGTTCCGCAAGGAAATCAACACCGTCGCTGACCTTTCGGGCCTCAAGATGCGCATCGGTGGCTTTGCCGGCAAAGTGGTGCAAAGGCTCGGCGTCGTGCCGCAGCAGATCGCCGGCGGCGACATCTATCCAGCGCTGGAAAAAGGCACCATCGACGCCGCCGAATGGGTCGGCCCTTATGACGATGAGAAGCTCGGCTTCTACAAGGTCGCTCCCAATTATTATTATCCTGGCTGGTGGGAAGGCGGGCCGACCGTCCATCTGATGTTCAACAAGGCGAAATACGAGGAGCTTTCGCCGGCCTACAAGGCGCTGGTGCGCACCGCCGCGCAGGCCGCCGACGCCAACATGCTGCAGAAATACGACTTTCTGAATCCGGCGGCCGTCAGGCGGCTGGTGTCAGCGGGCGCCAAATTGCGTCCGTTCAGCCCGGAAATCCTGGCAGCCTGCTTCGAAAAGGCAAACGAGGTCTATGCCGAGATGGAAGCCTCAAACGCGCCGTTCAAGAAGATATGGGACTCGATCAAGGCGTTCCGCAAGGAGCACTATCTCTGGGCGCAGGTGGCCGAGTACAATTACGATACCTTCATGATGGTCCAGCAGCGCTCCGCCAAACTCTGACGACAGTTCGGCGCCACGCGTTCTTCGGACGCGTGGCGCCGAAGCGCTTCTATTTGCTGATCAGCGCGGCAGCACCAGCACCTTGACCTCGCCTGGCGCAGGCGGATTGGCGATCACCGCAGCCGCCTCCTCAAGCGTCACCTGCCGGGAGATAAGCTTGTCGATCTCGATCGCACCCGAGGCTATGAGATCGGCAGCTCGGCGATGCGTAAACGGATTGAGGAAAGAGCCCAATACCCTCAATTCCCGGAACAACAGGTCGAAAGGTTCGAATTCTGCTTTCATGCCTTGAGGCATCACGCCGACAACGACAACCGTGCCACCGGCCCTGGCGAGCCGCATCGATTGCTCGACCGTCTCTCTTACGCCAGCACATTCGAACACCACATCGACGCCGCCCGGCATGAGGCCCGACGGACCGACGACCGTGTCGATGATATCGCAAGCGATTGGATCGACCGTTGCCGTCGCGCCCAATTCTTTGGCAAGGGCACGCCGCGAGGCCTGACGCGTCGACAGGATGATTGTCGTCGCGCCGGCAAGCCTCGCCAGTTGCACGGTGAGCAGGCCGATCACGCCGCCGCCCAGCACGGCGACCGAGGAGCCGGGTCTGACCTGCGCCAGGTCCACGCCATGCAGGCAGCAGCCAAGCGGCTCGCAGAACGCGCCATGCGTCGGCCTCAGGTCGTTCGGGAGGAGGAAGGCCTGCTTGTGAGGCAGCACGACATATTCGGCGAAGCCGCCATCGCGGCGGATGCCGATGGCAACCAGATTATGACAGAGATTGATGCGACCGGCGTGGCAGTGCGGACAGCGCCCGCAGGCGATGTTGGGATCGCCGGTGACGCGATCGCCGACCGAAAAGCCGGACACGGCGGTACCAATCGCCTCGACGATCCCGGAGAATTCATGTCCGAGCGTCACCGGCGGCGTACAGGGAAATTCGCCATGGAAAAGATGCCGGTCTGTGCCGCAGACGCCGCATGCCTCGATCCGCACCAGGAGATCGTCCGGCCCGGCCACCGGCTTGTCGACCTCCCGAAGGGCGATGCTGCCGACGCCCTCCAGCCGCACCGCTTTCATGTCTGTAGAGCCTCCGGCGTCAATTGAAACTCGGTGGTTGCGACAGATCGGGCGCTGGCGCTGCCGGCTTGGCAGCCGGCGTTTCACCGAAATTCGGCGGCTGCGACAGATCCGGTGCAGGCGCAGTCGGCGCCGTGCCGCCATCCGCAGGCGGAACGCCGAGCGGCGACAGGCTCGGCGTTTCCGGCACCTGGTAGTCGATCGTGCCCGGGTCCGCTGCCGTGCCCTTGTAGTGCATCACCATTTGCGGGAAGGCGATGGTCAAGCCGATCATGATCACCTGGATGCAAACGAAGGGCACCGCCCCCCAATAGATCTGGCCGGTGGTTACCGGCGCGATCTTTTTGCCGGTGAGGCGATCGAGATAGGGCACCCGGGCGGCGACCGAACGCAGGTAGAACAGCGCGAAGCCGAACGGCGGGTGCATGAAGCTGGTCTGCATGTTGACGCCGAGCAGCACGCCGAACCAGATCAGGTCGATACCGAGCTTGTCGGCGGCCGGCGCCAAGAGCGGCACGATGATGAAGGCGAGCTCGAAGAAATCGAGGAAGAAGGCGAGCAGGAAGACGAGGATGTTGACGCCGATCAGGAAGCCGATCTCGCCGCCCGGCAGCGATGTCAGGAGGTGTTCGACCCAGATATGGCCGTTGACGCCGTAGAAAGTGAGCGAGAACACGCGCGCGCCGATCAGGATGAACAGCACGAAGGAGGATAGCCGCGTCGTCGACGCCAGCGCCTGCTTGATCACGTCCAGCGACAGCCGCCCCTTCATCGCCGCCATGATCAGCGCGCCGACAGCGCCCATGGCGCCGCCTTCGGTCGGCGTGGCGATGCCGAGGAAGATGGTGCCCAACACCAGGAAGATGAGCGCCAGTGGCGGGATCAGCACGATGATCACCTGCTGCGCCAGCCGCGACATCATGTTGATCTTCAGGCGCTGGTCGGCGATTGCCACGACATAGATGAGGATCACGCCGATGGTGGCGCCGAGGATGTCGGCGTTTTGGCCCTGCGAGGGCGCCAGATAGCGATAGGCCGCGTAGGAAACCACGACTGCCGCCAGCACCGCGACCAGCAGCGACAGGACACCGTGGCCGAGGGTGCGGGCCTCCAGCGGCAGGGCCGGCATCGAGTTCGGCCTAATGATCGACATGATCACGATATACGTCGTGTAAAGGCCGGTCAGAACCATCCCCGGGATCAGCGCACCCGCATACATGTCGCCGACCGAGCGACCGAGCTGGTCGGCCAGAACGATCAGCACCAGCGACGGCGGAATGATCTGGGCGAGCGTGCCCGACGCGGCAATGACGCCGGACGCCACTCGGCGGTCATAGCCGTAGCGCAGCATGATCGGCAGCGAGATCAGGCCCATGGCGATGACGGAGGCAGCCACCACGCCCGTGGTTGCGGCAAGCAGCGCGCCGACGAAGATCACGGCATAGGCGAGGCCACCGCGGATCGGTCCGAACAATTGGCCGATCGTGTCGAGAAGGTCCTCGGCCATGCCCGATCGTTCGAGCACGATGCCCATGAAAGTGAAGAACGGGATGGCCAGCAGCGTGTCGTTCGACATTACCCGGCTGCCGTAGAAATTATCCGGCAGCGCGTGCAGCAGCGGCCAGGCGAGATTGATCGATCCGCCCGAATAGGGTGACAGCACAACACCGATGAAGAAGAACAGCAGGCCGTTGGCGGCGAGTGAGAAGGCGACCGGGTAGCCGATCAGCAGGAAGATGACCAGCGAGGCGAACATGATCGGCGCCATGTTCTGGGCGATGAACTCGATCACGAGCGCACCTCTTCGGCGAGCGCCTTCGCTTCGAGCTCGGCCTGTTCATGCACCGATATGAACGGTGTGGGATCGTCCATGTCGCCGCGCATGATGGCGATCTTCTTGATGATCTCCGAGATGCCCTGCAGCGCGAGCAGGAAAAAGCCGGCCAGCAGAATCGCCTTCGCCGGCCAGATGATCAGCCCGCCGGAATTGTTCGACATTTCGCCGCTGTGAAACGACAGTGACACATAGGGGACGAAATAGATCACCATCAGCGTCACGAACGGCATCAGGAAGAAGAGATGGCCGAAAAGGTCGATCCAGTGCTGCACGCGGCGCGAGAACATGCCGTAGACGATGTCGATGCGGATATGGTCGTTCTGCTTAAGCGTGTAGGCAGCGGCCAGCATGAAGGCGGCGCCGAACAAATACCACTGCAATTCCAGCCACGCGTTCGACGACATGTCGAACGTCTTTCGGATGACTGCATTGGCGGCACTGACCAGGATTGCCAGCAGGATCAGCCACGACACCCATTTGCCGATGAACTCGTTCACACGGTCAATCGTTCTGGATAGAGTGAGAAGCCCTGCCATACATTCCTCCCTTTACGCTTCGGCCCGAAAATCGGTGTCGATTTTCGGAAGGCACGATGCGTGACTCAAAGTATTAGCGACGCGCCGATTCCCGCTTGTTTTCCGCCGCTTCGATGTGGCCCAACGGTATGCCGTGCGTGGACCGGCGGGTCAACACAGGGCAGACCGAGTAAAACAATCTTGTGGCATGGGGAAGGGGCGAAACAGCCGCGGGAGGATCATGCGCAAAAATCAAAGTGGCGTCTGCGGCTAGCGCTACCCAGGTTGGCGCAGTCAGACGATCTTGCTCTGGTCTCGCCCGGCGCCGATCAGCACCAGCATGGCGACGAGCAACAGATACATCCAGGCGTCGCGCCACTCGACCGGGAAGTAGCCGGCCCACAGCGATTCGGCCATGCCGAAAGCGGCAGCGCCAAGTGCTGCCCGCAACGGCGAGAGATAGCCGCCCACCGCCGTCACGAACAGGATTTTCAGCCCGTAGACCAGGCCGGAGCCGAAGCTGATGTTGCCATAGTAGAGGCCGGCGAGGACACCGGCCAGCGCCGCGCAAAGGCCGCCGGCGAGCACCGCGTGCCGAAACACCGCGCGCACGTCGACGCCGCACATGGCGGCGGCGTTGGGGTCGTCGGACACGGCGCGCCAGCGCCGGCCGAAACTCGAGCGGGCGAACGCCCAGGAGGCGAGCACAATGGTTGCCACGACGATCCCGCAGTCGAGCAATTGGATAAGCGTCAGGGTGGCATTGAAGTTGGCCCCGTTCGCAAAAATGATGGGCTGGGCCAGCATTGGCGGCAGCCACAAATCATGCGTGTCAGCGGCGATGCGGCTTGCCTCCGACAGCAGCAGCAATATGCCCAGCGTCGTCACCACGATCGCATTGGGCGTGCGATCGGCCAGCGGCTCGAAGATGCTGCGCGACAGGACATGGCTGATCAGCCCCGCATACAGGAACGCCGCGACAATACCGAGCGCGACGGCCGCGAACAGGGTCAGCCACAGGGCCTGATAGCCGAAGGCCGCGGTGAGGATCATCGTCTGTCCGCAAAAGGCGAACAGCGCCCCATAGGCGAGGTTCGTCCGGTGCAGGATGCCGTTGGTCAGCACATAGCCGAAGGCGAGCAGGGCATAGAGCGCGCCGGAATGCAGCCCGTTCAGCACCTGCTGGAAGAAATAGAGCATGCCAATGTCCTTGGATCGCGGAGAACCGCGTCCGTGCGGAGCAGATTTGCATCGGCAATCTAACTTGTCAAACGCAGCTTATCGGTTAGAAATGGCGCCCATGACGGTTTCCTGGATCCCGCACCGCTTCACTGGCGGCCTTCTTGCGCTCGACACGGCGAACACCGTCGTGCTGCGCGGCGATCCCCGGAGAACCTTCGACCGGTTCAAGGATCCGGCAGAGATCGCCCGTTTCGCCGACGCGGCGAGCGTCTTTCGCGCCGCCGAGCTTGGCGGCAGGCGGCTCGAAGCGCCGTTCCCGGACAAGATCGCGCCGGTCGTGCTGGCGATCCGCGAGACGACCGACCGGCTGTTTCGTCGTGCGGTGTCGAAGGGCGCGGTCACTACAGGCGATCTGCCTGGCTTCCTGAAGGCCTGCGCCGACGGTCTCGCGGACGGCCGCACCGAGATCGGTGCGCCGGGACGGCCGTTCGGCGAGCCGGCGACGCCCATCGCCTTCGAGGCGGCACTGGCGGTTTCCGCACTGTCGCTGCTGCAGGCTGACACCGTCGCAAGGCTGAGGATCTGCCCCAATTGCAGCTGGTTGTTTCTCGACCGAAGCCGCAATTCCAGCCGTCGTTGGTGCGACATGGCGGTGTGCGGCAACCGCCAGAAGGCAAGTCGCCACTATCGCCGCCGAACGGCAGCCGAAGGGACCGCCAATGTCTAGGAAAATCTTGCGCCTGGCCGTTGTCGGCGCCATGCTCGTGGCAGCGGCAACGCTCGGCGCCTGCCGCGATACCGGCAAGGACGGCGAAGGCAGATTGTTCGAGATTTCCGGCAGGCTGGTCGTCTTCAATTATCGCCTCGCAAGGGCAACCTTTGTCGTCACATTGAGGCCGCTGCAGCCTATGGACGAAGGACAGGTTGCCGTTGCCAGCTTCCAGAACCCAGCAGGCGGCGAGCCGCTGATCGTCGAACAGAAAATCTGGCCGAAGCTCGGCAAGGTGTCGCTGGAGAGCCCGGCGCTTTCCTGCATCGCTAAGGACAGGCCCTATGCGATATCGATCAGCATCAAGGATACCCAAGGTGCAGTCCTCCAGAAGATCGACACCACGCTGATGTCGACTCAGGACCAATCGGTCCTGCCCGACCGGCCGCTTGTCATCGATCAGCTCTATACGCCCAATCCAGAGCTTGCCGGTCATCCGGACGGCAAGCTGCCGGGCGCGCCCAAGCCCGACTGCTCGAAGGCCGGCTGACGCAACATCGCCGGTATCGGTCGCGGCCGGAATTTTCTTGGCGCTGACGGACCAATTGGTGAGCGTTTCTTACAGCATCGGGCGTGGACCGGATCGTTTGTTGCGCTTCGCCTGGCATCTTCGATTTTGTTTGACCTGCCCGGCAAGGGGAGAAACACTGCAGCCTCCAACTCCGACGTTGGCTGCGCTCGAACTGCGGCCTCCGCAGAGGAAATGCCTGATGACGCTGCATGATGTCGCGCTCGACGACAAGTTCGACCTGAGAAAGGAGCGCATCTTCCTTTCCGGCGCGCAGGCGGTCATCCGCATGCTTTTGATGCAGCGCGAGCGCGACCGCCAGGCTGGCCTGAACACCGCTGGCTTCGTCTCCGGCTATCGCGGCTCGCCGCTCGGCGGCCTCGACATGCAGCTTTGGAAGGCCAGGAAGCAGCTCGCCCAGTCGGACATCGTCTTCCAGCCCGGCCTCAACGAGGAACTCGCGGCCACCGCCTGCTGGGGATCGCAGCAGGCCGAATTGCTGGGCGAGGGCACGCATGACGGCGTCTTTTCGGTCTGGTACGGCAAGGGACCGGGCGTCGACCGCTCCGGCGACGTCTTCCGCCATGCCAATCTTGCCGGCTCGTCAAGACATGGCGGCGTGCTCGCCCTGATGGGCGACGACCACATGGCCGAATCCTCGACCAACGCGCACGCGACCGAGTTCCTGTTTGTCGACACCATGGTGCCGATCCTCAATCCGGCCGGGGTCCAGGAGATCATCGACTATGGGCTCTATGGCATTGCCATGTCGCGCTTCGCCGGCACCTGGGCGGCGATCAAATGCGTCAAGGACAACATCGAATCGACGGCTTCGGTCGATGCCGCGCTCGAACGGCTTGATATCGTCGTCCCGGACTTCGAGATGCCGCCCGGCGGCCTCAACATCCGCAACGAGATCGACATGCTCGGCCAGGAGGAGCGACTGCATGAATACAAGCGCGCCGCTGCTTCAGCCTTTATCCACGCCAACAGGCTGAACCGGATTGTCTATTCCGGCGGCAGTGGCCCGAAGCTTGGCATCGTCACCGTCGGTAAGAGCTATCTCGACGTACGCCAGGCGCTGGAAGACATCGGTGTCGATGAGGCCGCCGCCAACCGCATCGGCATCAGACTGTTCAAGGTTGGCTGCCCGTGGCCGCTCGACCTGCAGCACATCGCCGACTTCGCTCGCGGACTCGACACCATCGTCGTCGTCGAGGAGAAACGCTCGCTGATCGAGGTGCAACTGCGCGAGAACCTTTACGGCACGGCCATGCTGCCGATCATCGTCGGCAAGAAGGACGAGCGCGGCGACGGGCTGTTCCCTGCCAAGGGCGCGCTCGATCCCAACGACATCGCCATCGCGCTCGGCGAGAGAATCTTGCGGACGATCGGTCCGTCGGACGAGATCGCCGCGCGGGTGGCGAGACTTCGCCAGTTCCAGGCGATGCTCGCCGAGACAACAGACATCGCCTCGCGCACGCCCTTCTTCTGCTCCGGCTGCCCGCACAATTCCTCGACCAAGGTGCCCGACGGCTCGCTCGCCGCCGCTGGCATCGGCTGCCATTTCATGGCGCTGTGGATGGATCGCGACACCGTAGGTTTCACCGCCATGGGCGGTGAGGGTGCGCAATGGGTCGGCCAGGCGCCGTTCTCGAAGCGCGACCACATCTTCCAGAATCTCGGCGACGGCACCTACAACCACTCCGGCGCGCTGGCGATCCGCTTCGCGCTGTCGACCGACGCCAACATCACCTACAAGATCCTCTACAACGACGCCGTCGCCATGACCGGCGGCCAGCCGCACGAGGGTGGCCTGACCGTGGACATGATTGCCAGGCAGGTGCGGGCCGAGGGCGTCGGGCGGATCGCCATCGTCACCGACGAGCCGGCCAAATATACCGGCAAGGTCGAATTCCCCGCCGGCGCCACCATCCATCACCGCGACGACCTCGACCTCGTGCAGCGCGAATTGCGCGCGGTCAGAGGCACATCCGTGCTGATCTACGACCAGACCTGCGCCGCCGAAAAGCGCCGCCGCCGCAAGCGCGGCACCTTCCCCGATCCCGACAAGCGCGTCTTCATCAACGAACTGGTCTGCGAAGGCTGCGGCGATTGTGGGGTGCAGTCGAATTGTGTGTCGATCCAGCCGGTCGAGACCGAATTCGGCCGCAAGCGCAAGATCGATCAGTCGAGCTGCAACAAGGATTTCTCCTGCATCAACGGCTTCTGTCCGTCCTTCGTCACCGTGCATGGCGCCAAGATCAGGAAGGCCGAGGGTATGGCCGGCACCACCGATCCGCTCGACGGCGTTCCCACGCCCGCGGAATTCCCTCTCGGTGACCAAGGCTGGGCGGCGATCATCGACGGCGTCGGCGGCACCGGCGTCGTCACCATCGGCGCGGTGCTTGGCATGGCGGCTCATCTCGAAGACAAAGGCTGCGGCATGATCGACATGGCCGGCCTTGCCCAGAAGGGCGGCTCGGTGTTCACCCATGTCCGCATCGCGCGCAGCCCAGGCGATATCCATGCCATCCGCGTTTCGGCCGGCAAGGCAGATCTTGTGCTTGGCTGCGACCTCGTCGTGTCGGGCGCCCAAAAGGTGCTCGCCGCGGTGCGCGAAGGCCACACGATCTTCCTCGCCAACACCGCGGAGATCATGCCCGGCGAGTTTACCCGGTCGGCCGATTTCTCGCTGCCGGTTGAGCGGCTGAAAAAGGCGATCCGCACTGCCGCCGGCGACGACAAGGCGCATTTTTTTGATGCCACCCGCACCGCCACCGCGCTGTTCGGCAGCTCGCTCGGCGCCAACATGTTCATGCTCGGCTTCGCCTTTCAGCACGGCGGCTTGCCGCTGTCTGCCGAGGCAGTCGAAAAGGCGATCGAGCTCAACGGCCAGTCGGTGGCGATGAACGTCTCAGCCTTCCGCTGGGGCCGCCGCGCCGCCCACCAGCCGGATTTCGTGCGCACCCTCGTCGTCCAGCCGGGCGCGGCTGCACAGAACACTGCTGTCGCCGAAACGCTCGATGACGTCATCACCCGCCGCGTCGCCTTCCTCACCGCCTATCAGAACGTCGCCTATGGCAAGCGCTATGCCGACAGAGTGGCCGTGCTGCGCAAGGCCGAAGCCAGCGTGGCGCCCGGTTCGACTGATGTGACCGAGGCCGCCGCGAGGAACCTGTTCAAGCTGATGGCGATCAAGGACGAATACGAGGTGGCAAGGCTCTACACCGATGGCTCCTTTGCCGCTGAACTGGGCAAGCAGTTCCAGAGCTACGACAAACTCGAATTCCATCTCGCCCCGCCGATCGGGGCCAGGCGCGGCAAGGACGGCAAGCCGAGGAAGTCGAGCTTCGGTCCCTGGATGATGAAGGGGTTCCGCCTGCTGGCAGCGATGAAAGGCTTGCGCGGCACGGTCTTTGATGTGTTCGGCTACAGCTTCGAAAGGCGTATGGAACGGCAGCTTCTTGCGCAGTACGAGGCCGACCTGGAGCTTGTCGCCGGCGCGCTGGCGCCAGGCAAGGTCGAGGCCGCGGCAGCGCTTGCCTCGGTGCCGGCACTCATTCGCGGCTATGGTCACGTCAGGCGGGCCAGCGCCGAAAAGGCCGCTGGCGAGCGCCTGAGGCTGCTCGATCGCCTGGCGAAGACACCGGCTCGGCCGGAACTCCAGGCCGCCGAGTGATCGATATGCCCTATCTGAAGAAGCTCAACAGGCTTGACGCAGGCCCCGAGATGGGCCCCCTCTAAACCTTTCTTAATGCGGTTATGACATGACTGCGGTTCGCGCGACACCGCAAGGTCATGAACATAGATCGACCCGACGACATATCCGAAGACGTATACGTTGGCTTCGTTCGCTCGCTATTTCGCGACGCAGGCATCTTGCTCGTTGGTGCCTTCACGCAAGGCGCTATGGCCCTGCTCGTGTACTGGAAAACGTCTGCGGCAATCTATCTCGCGCTCGCCATCCTGATGGTTGCCGCTAGCATCGGCCGTTATCTTGCGATCCGGAGGGTCAGTCCCGACACCATCGTCACCTACCAATCCGCGCTTGCCTGGGAACGCTACTACATTGTTGCCGGGACGATTCATGGGGCCGCGGTCGGACTTTTCGCGTTCGTATGCCTCTACGTGGTTCCGGACCTGTTTGGCGAGATTGCAGCGGTGTCGCTGGTGTTGGCAAGCACCATCACCATCGCCGGCCGCAATTTCGGCTCCCGAAAGATGGTTGCCATCCTGTCCGTGTCCGTGGTCGCGCCGATTGCGGTCGGCCTGATGCTGAAGGGCGACGTGTACAACGTCATTTTGGGCCTCTTTGTCATCCCCTTCATGTTCACCATCAACAAGATGGCGCATCTTGTTCGAAAGGTGCTGTTTACAGCAATCAGCGAAGAGAAGAAGGCGAACCGCCTCGCCCAGCGCTTCAATCGGGCGCTGAACACCATGTCGCACGGGCTTGTCATGCTCGGCCCTGATGGCCGGGTGGTGGTGGCCAACGCCGAAGCCGCGCACCTGATGTCGCTCAAGTCGCCCGACGCGCTGCTCGGGCGATCGATCCACGGCCTGCTGATGCGCGGCGTTGCCGGCGGCATGTTGGCGTCGAAGGACTGCCGCTACATCGAAGCCCAGCTTACGCGCGCCCTGCGCGAGGGCCGCGACCGCAGGGTTCTCGTTTCGCTCGCGAATGGGCAGCACTATGAGTTCTCGGCGCGTGAGGGCAGCCAGGAACTGGGCGTCATCACATTCGAGGATGTGACGGCCCGCGTCGAGGCAGAAAGCAAGATCCGCTTCATGGCGCGCTACGACAGCCTCACCGGCCTGCCTAACCGCGCCTATTTCCAGGAGTTGATCGGAGAGGCGATGGCATCCGGCGATCTCGAGCGTCTCTGCGGGCTCGCCGTGCTCGACCTCGACGACTTCAAGAACGTCAACGACACGCTTGGCCACCCGGTCGGCGACGGATTGATCTACGCCGTCGCGGAGCGGCTGGCAGCGATCGCCGGACCAGGCGTCACCGTCAGCCGTTTCGGCGGCGACGAGTTCATGATCTTTTTCGATCGCGTTGAGGATGAGAGCCACCTGACCAGCCAAATCGACGGGATTTTCGATGAACTGCAGGGCGAGGTCGACGTCGCCGGCCATGGGTTGCGCATCCAGGCCAGCGGTGGCGCGGTGCTTTCGCGGGTCAGGGACACCGATGTCGACGCCATGATCGTCAAGGCGGACCTCGCGCTCTACAAGGCCAAGGAACTCGGCAAGAACACTTGGCGGTTGTTCCAGGCCTCGATGGATGCGGCATTTCGCGATCGTCAGCTGATGAAGGCGGATCTGCGCACCGCAGTGGAAAGCAAGGCGCTGCGGGTGGTCTATCAGCCGATCGTCGCGATGAGCACGATGCGGATCGCCAGTTGCGAGGCGCTGTGTCGTTGGGATCACCCCGATCTCGGACCGATCTCGCCCAGCATCTTCATTCCGCTGGCCGAAGAAATGGGCATCATTTCCGAGATCAGCACATTTGTCCTGCAGGCGGCATGTGCCGAATGCGTTAAATGGCCCGACCCGACCAGCGTCTCGGTCAACCTTTCGGCCAAGGATTTCCGCAGCAGTGGCATCGTCCAGAAAGTCCGTGATGCGCTCGCCAACTCCGGCCTCGCCGCTGGCCGCTTGGAAATCGAGGTCACCGAGACCGCGCTTCTCGACGACAAATCGCTGACGCGTCAGTATATCGAGGAGTTGAAACGGCTTGGCGTGCGCATTGCGCTAGACGACTTCGGCACGGGCTATTCGAGCTTGAGCTATCTCCACAAGCTGCCGCTCGACAAGGTCAAGATTGACCGCTCGTTCCTGATGGACGTCACCCACAACCCGAGTTCGCTCGCGCTGTTGAAGGGCGTGGTCGAACTCATCAGAGTTCTCGGTCTCAACGTGACTATCGAGGGCGTTGAGACATACGAGCAGCTCAACATTCTGACGCATTCTATCAAACCGGATATGGTCCAGGGCTTTTTGTTTGGTTCAGCGCTGACAGCGTCCGGCATCGGAACGATGGCTACCACGGTCTGGCCATTCGCCATCGATAAAAAGCCGGCGGGCAAACGTGCGCTTAGCTGATTTCCGCGCTTCATTTTCGACCAACTTGACCAGACGTGCCGCGGCGGCAAGTTAAGGTTAATATTAGGTAAACGACTTCGATTGGATTTCCATCTTTTATGCCACGACCGCACACGATAGGTTTTCAGGGAAGATGGCAGAAGGGAATTGTATTGTGGCGGTATCCGATGGGGTTGTTCATGTGGATGACCGACCGACCGACCTCAGCGGGATGTCTTCCTTCTCGCGCAATGTTTCGACCCTTCTTGAGCGCGTGGAATACAGGCGCTGCGAAAGCGGTGAAGACATGGAGGCGATTTACCGGCTTCGCTACAAGGCTTACCGGCTGAACGGCTTTCTGCCTGAATCCAGCGACCAGATGATGATGGATGTGCTCGACGACACGCCGAACTGTTATCGCTTTGGTGTCTTCGTCGACAATTCCCTCGTGTGTACGCTCCGTCTTCATCATCTGACACCGAGCGAACCTTACGCGCCCGCAATGACCAGATTTGGCGATCTGCTTCATCCGCGGCTGCTTCGCGGCGAATCCTTCGTCAATCCGACGCTCTTGGCAGCCGACCCGGACTTCATATCGATGCATCGTGCCCTGCCTTACGTTACGTTGCGGCTAGCACTAATTGCCAGCGTCCACTTCCAGGTGACGGCCTGTCTCGGCGTGATCCGCAAGGAACACACGGCTTTCTACCAGCGGACTTTCGGTGCCGTGCAAGTGGGGCAACCGAGAGACTATCCTCCATTCACCGTTCCCGTGGTGCTCTATGACGCGAACTACGAGATCAATTTGGAGCGGGTACTCCAGCGTTTCCCATTCTTTCGGTCGACGCCGATGGAGCAGCGCATGCTGTTTGAGACACCCAGTGCCGGTGAACTCGCGCCGCTGACCATTCTGCCGACCGCCAAATACTACCGCGAAGCCGCCTGACAATTGGCAAATTGAGAGCGCGGCTGGAGCTTTCAGGCCGCTTCGGCGTTCTGGGAGGCGCGCCGGTGGTGCGCGGACGATGTCAATCTGCATCGCTTCGGCGGAAATTCTACCGAAAGGAACCCGACATGACCATTCCCACGCTCGCGCTCACTCCGTTGATCTCGCTGATTGCCGGCGTGCTGATCCTGGTGATGCCGCGACTCCTCAACTACATCGTCGCGCTCTACCTGATCGTCGTCGGCCTGCTTGGGCTGTTTCCGCAACTCGCCGGCTGAAAATGTCGGCAGGCGCGGCGCGTTAGCTGGAAAGCAAGCGCGAGGGCGGCAGCCGCGAGCGCCTCCGAAACGACATCCTGCATCTGGCGGCTCCAATTTTCTTTTGAGGCTGTTGTCTCCAGCGATGCGGCAATAGCGCCATTGCCCTCGGCCTGGCTTTTCGCTATGTGCCTGAAAGATGTCTTCGAAGGGGTATTCCTATGGCTGATCACTCGCCGACCGGTCCTGTCGAACTAGGCGCGAAGATGGACTATGCCGAGCACGACCGCACCTATGCCGGCTTTATCATGCTCGCCAAATACGGGTCGCTGTTTTGCGCCGCCGTGCTTCTGGCAATGGCTTTCGGCTTCTTTGCGGGCGGCTTCTTCTCGGGCTTTGTCCTGTTCGTTCTGATCCTCGCCGTCGGCGCTTTCATTCTCCGGTAAATTCTTCAAAACCCCCTTGCCCGCGACATCGCCGGAAGTTCGGTCGGCGTCCTGCGCAGACAGGTTCCAGCCGAAAGGATCATGCGGTGGGACAGACGGTTTTCATCCCTCGTGAGCTCGATGCGAACGAGCCGCGCGTTGCTGCCTCGCCCGACACGGTGAAGCGGCTGGCGGGGCTGGGGTTTGACGTCATCGTCGAAAGCGGCGCCGGCACGGCATCGCGCATTCCCGACGAGGAGTTCGCCAAGGCCGGCGCTGCGATCGGTAAGGCCGGCGATGTCGCCAAGGCCGATGTGGTGCTGAAGGTGCGCCGGCCTGATGAGGCGGAGCTGAAGGCCTATCGCCCGGGCAGTGCCGTCATCGCCATCATCGATCCCTATGGCAACGATGCTGCCGTCGATGCTCTGGCAAGGGCCGGCGTCACCGCCTTCTCGATGGAGTTCATGCCGCGCATCACGCGCGCCCAATCGATGGATGTCCTGTCCAGCCAGGCCAACCTCGCCGGCTATCAGGCGGTGATCGACGCGGCTGCCGAATATGACCGGGCGCTGCCGATGATGATGACGGCGGCGGGCACGGTGCCGGCGGCGAAAGCTTTCGTCATGGGCGTCGGCGTCGCCGGCCTGCAGGCGATCGCTACTGCGCGTCGTCTCGGTGCCGTGGTCACCGCCACCGACGTGCGTCCCGCCGCCAAGGAACAGGTCGCCTCGCTGGGGGCAAAGTTCCTGGCGGTCGAGGATGAGGAGTTCAAGGCGGCCGAGACGGCTGGCGGCTACGCCAAGGAAATGTCCAGGGAATACCAGGCCAAGCAGGCCGCGCTGACTGCCGAGCACATCGCCAAGCAAGACATCGTCATCACCACGGCGCTGATCCCGGGCCGTCCGGCGCCGAAGCTGGTTTCGGCCGCGATGGTCGCCTCGATGAAGCCGGGCTCGGTGATCGTCGACCTGGCGGTCGAGCGCGGCGGCAATGTCGAGGGCGCCGTGCCCGGGCAGGTGGTGACCACGGCCAACGGCGTGAAAATCGTCGGCCATCTCAACGTGCCGGGCCGCGTCGCTGCCTCCGCCTCGCTGCTCTATGCCAGGAACCTCTTTGCGTTCCTCGAGACGCTGGTCGACAAGACCACCAAGACGCTTGCCATCAACCGCGACGACGAATTGGCCAAGGCGACGATGCTGACCGATGGCGGCCAGGTCGTGCATCCGGCCTTCGCCGGCAAGCCGGCGGTGATGATCGCCTCGGCCGAGCGTGCGAAGCCCGCCGCTGCAAAAAATCCAGCCCTGCCAAAGAAAGCTGCCGCATCCAGGAAAGCTGCCGCACCCAAATCGCCCGCTAATAAGTCGAAAGGGATCGCGTGATGGACCAGACCTTGCAGAAAGCCCTCGACCAGCTCGACCAGGCTACCGCCGCCGTCCGGCTCGCTGTGCAGGATCTGGCCACAGCTCCAGGCGGCACCGATGCGGCGGGCGACGCCGCGCACGCGCTGTCCGGCGGGGCGATCGATCCGTTCGTCTTCCGCTTCGCCATTTTCGTGCTGGCGATCTTTGTCGGCTATTACGTCGTCTGGTCGGTCACGCCGGCGCTGCACACGCCGCTGATGGCCGTCACCAACGCCATTTCCTCGGTCATCGTCGTCGGCGCGCTGCTTGCCGTCGGCATCTCGGCGTCCGGCATCGCCACCGGCTTCGGTTTCGTTGCGCTGATGCTGGTCTCGGTCAATATCTTCGGCGGCTTTCTCGTCACCCAGCGCATGCTGGCGATGTACAAGAAGAAGGACAAGTAGAGCGCCATGAACGCCAACTTCGCCTCCTTCCTCTATCTGGTCTCCGGCATCCTGTTCATCCTGGCATTGCGCGGCCTGTCGCACCCGACCACCAGCCGCCAGGGCAACATGTACGGCATGATCGGCATGGGCATCGCCATTGTCACCACGCTGGCGCTGGCGACCCCTTCGGCCGGAGGCTTCGGCCTCATCGTGCTCGGTCTTTTGATCGGCGGCTCGGTCGGCGCGGTCACTGCACGGCGCATCGCCATGACCTCGATGCCGCAGCTGGTCGCCGCCTTCCATTCGCTGGTTGGGCTTGCCGCCGTCATGGTGGCGGCTGCCGCCGTCTATGCGCCGGAAAGTTTTGACATCGGCACGGTCGCCGACATCCACGCCCAGGCGCTGATCGAGATGAGCATCGGCGTCGCCATCGGCGCCATCACCTTCACCGGCTCGGTCATCGCTTTCCTCAAGCTCGACGGCCGCATGTCGGGCAAGCCGATCATGATCGGCGGCCGCCACTTCATCAACGCCGCCCTCGGCATCGGGCTGGTCGTGCTGATCGTGCTGCTCGTCACCACTGAGTCCAAGCTGGTGTTCTGGCTGATCGTGGCGGCATCGCTTGTCCTTGGCGTCCTGCTCATCATCCCGATCGGCGGCGCCGACATGCCGGTGGTCGTCTCGATGCTGAATTCCTATTCAGGCTGGGCGGCTGCGGCACTCGGCTTCACGCTCGGCAATCTGGCGCTGATCATCACCGGCGCGCTGGTCGGCTCGTCCGGCGCGATCCTGTCCTACATCATGTGCAAGGGCATGAACCGGTCGTTCATCTCGGTCATCCTCGGCGGCTTCGGCGGCGAGACGTCCGCCACTGCCGACGACGGCATCGAGCGCACGGTCAAGCAGGGTTCGGCCGACGATGCCGCCTATCTGATGATGAACGCGCAGAAGGTCGTCATCGTGCCTGGTTACGGCATGGCGGTCGCCCAAGCGCAGCACGCGCTGCGTGAGATGGCCGACAAGCTCAAGGCCAATGGCGTCGACGTGAAGTACGCCATTCATCCGGTCGCCGGCCGCATGCCCGGCCACATGAACGTGCTCCTGGCCGAAGCCAACGTGCCTTACGACGAAGTGTTCGAGCTCGAGGACATCAACTCCGAATTCGCGCAGGCCGACGTCGCCTATGTCATCGGCGCCAACGACGTCACCAACCCGTCCGCCCGCGACGACAAATCGTCGCCGATCTACGGCATGCCGATCCTCGATGTCGACAAGGCTCGCACCTGTCTGTTCGTCAAGCGCTCGCTCGGCTCCGGCTATGCCGGCATCGACAACACGCTGTTCTACAAGGACGGCACCATGATGCTGCTCGGCGACGCCAAGAAGATGACCGAAGAAATCGTCAAGGCGATGGATCACTGATCCGGGTTGGCGACCCCGACAATCGTCCCACTGCGAGCGTTGCCTTCACCGGAGTGCCACCGTTCCATAGTCTGAAGCGGCGATTGAACTGCAAAGGTCAAACCACTCGCACCCGCCGCAAGCACCCCGGGTGCGGCCCGAAGAGAACGCATCGCGCATAGTTCGCAGAAGCGAGGGATGGAGCTGAAGTTCCATGTCCTCGGCAATCGAGTACCCCAGAAGCGTACCAACACTGGCCGCCGCCTGACGGTCGCGCTCCGTCACGCTGTCGCGAAGGCAGTGCGGCTCCGCCTCACCGAGCAGGGGCGCGCAAATATCGTCAGGCCCGAAGACGATCAGCATGTGTTCGCCTGCGGAGAGCCGAGCCGCGATCGCGTCGAAATTGGCGACGAACGCAGCGCTGTAACCTTTGCCTGCGTAAGTCAGCAGGCAAAGGAGATGGTGCGGCCGCAGCCGGATGGTCATTTTTGCGCGCGTGTCATGAGCTTGAGCGTCATCGCGGCCAATGCCGACTTGAGCGCCCCGCCGATCAGGAACGGCGTGACGCCGTGGACAATTGCCTGTTCGATGCCAATGGCGATGGAAAGCCATGCTGCGCCCAGCACGAGGCAAAGCGCGTTTCCCAGGAGCATGGAGACGAACGCCAGCCAGGGGCGGTTGCCGTTCCAGCCGCGCTCCGCCAGCCATCCGGTGAGCGCGCCGACCACGGGGAAGGCAAAGAGGTATCCGGCGGTCGGGCCGACAAAGTGATGCGCACCGGCAGCGCCCCCAGATAAAACCGGCAACCCGATCGCGCCTTCGACCAACCATGCAACGATCGTGGCTGCGCCGAGTCTCCAGCCGTAGACCGCACCGATCAGGGTGACCGCAAAGGTCTGCATGGTCACGGGCACCGGAACCATAGGCACGTCGATGTAAGACGCCAGCGCCAGAAATACGGTTCCCAGGACGACCGCCCCGATCTGCCAGGACAGCGACCAGTCGCGGATGCGCGGCGCGCTTGAAGCCGCGTGGCTGGCGGAGGTGGGGTTATGAGGCATATGTGTTCTCTTTCGTACTGGCTGTGAAGCAGGCGCTATGCCTGACCTTGCGGGATTGAACGACGTGCTGCCCCGGGAGGACGGAGTAGCGGATCAGGCGGCTGTCGGCAACGGCGGCTTGCCGATGCTTCATGGCGGCGCGACAAACGGCGCCGGAAGTCACAGTCCTAAGTTTCGTGACAAAATCGCCAGCGTTGAACTCTTCAACAAATTCCTGTCGCAAAACCCTCCCGCAAAAAGTCGGCGATTTGCGACAGATATCTGCGACGCTTTTTGCACTTGCTTCGGATTCAGCTCTACGATGTGCAAGTTCTGTTCCGATGGACGGATTTGTCACCAACGGAGGCACCGGTGTCTGGCCCCCAGCCTGTCGCTTCGCCGACCAAGTCCGGCTCGCCCGCGAAGGCCAGCCTGCCGGCCCCCGGAAAGGCGCCGCGCAAGCTCAGCCAGGCCGTGGTCATCGTGCATGGCATGGGCGAACAGCGACCGATGGGCACGCTGAGGGAATTTGTTCAGGCTGTTTGGAGCCATGATCCCGCCCGCGCGCCGTTTTATGCCCAAGTCGCGGATCCGGCCAACCCAGGCGGCGAGAAGATCAACCAGAGCTGGATCACGCCCGACAGCCGGACGAACTCGCACGAGCTTCGCCGGATCACCACCCCTTATGATGTCGATGGCCGCCGCACTGATTTCTACGAGCTTTACTGGGCCGACATCACGCAAGGCACGACGCGGGGCCGGCTTGCCGCCTGGGTGACGAATCTGCTCTGGCGCAAGCCCGCCGACATTCCGCGCGACGCCCGCGGGCTCTACGTCGTTACGCTTCTGGCAGTCATAACAGTCTTGGGCGCGGCGTTCGTGCTCGCGACGTCGGCCTTGCAAGGGCATATTTCCTGGACCACGGGCATGCTCGTCACGATCCTGGCCTCGTTGGTCGTCTGGTCGGTGGACCGGTTTGGTCTTCCTTATTTCGGTGACGTGGCCGCCTACGTGCGTGCTGAAGCGGCGACGGTCGAGAAGCGCGCGCTTGTCCGCGACCGTGGCCTGAAGCTGTTGGGGCGTCTCATGATGGACGATGGCTACGACCGCATCGTGCTGGTCTCGCACAGCCTGGGGTCAATCATCGCCTATGATCTGCTGCAGATATTATGGGCCGATTTCAGGCCACGAAAGCTGGAAGCCGCCCGCGACAAGGCGAGACTGAAAGCGATCCGCGCCGTCGACAAGGCTACGCTCAAGTCAGATGGTTCTGCGTGGCCCGACAAATTGGATGATTTTTCCGGATTCCGGCGCGCCCAATGGGAGCTCTACCGCCACCTCCGCGCCGGCGACGCCGATCATCCATTGCCTTGGAAGATCAGCGATTTCGTCACGCTCGGCAGTCCGCTGACCCACAGCGAATTTCTGGTGACCTACAATCTCGCCGAATTCAGGCGCGGCATAGCTGAGCGGCTGTTCTCGGCATGTCCGCCGATCGCCGAGACGGCGGCCGGTGGAACCGTCCTCTATCAGGAAGGGCGCAGCCGTTCGGGCAAGCCGCAGCGGGCGGTGCATCATGGTGCGGTGTTTGCCGCGACGCGCTGGACCAACATCTTCGACAGGGGTAATGGCTGGCTGACCGGCGACCCGATCTCAGGACCGATGGCCGAAAATTTCGGCCCCGGCGTGGAGAACATTCAGGTCGAACTGCGCAGTTCGCTTGGCCGCATCTTCACGCACAGGCTCTACTGGTCGCTGGAGGCGACCGGCGTCGAGGTCGCGGCAGCCGCCGGCACCCCGCCGCGCTCGCCTATCGGCGTGCTGCGTGACGCCGTCGATCTCGGCCGAAAACTGGAACGACCCGAAGCATAAAGCGGATTGGCTCGCCGGAGCATGCCAATACCGCAAATATCCGGTGCGCAGTCTCACAAAAAACCGAAAGAGTTCTCAATAACCTCGATAAGTTGGTGCGATCAATGTCAAGCGGCTTTCGAAAATTGCCCTGCCGCAAACCGAAAATTGCGACGGTTCTGTCGCTGAAAAGCGGAAACGTTTGAAAGCACGCATGAGAATCCTGATCCTGGGCGGATACGGCGTTTTCGGCGGGCGCCTGGTGGAGCTCCTATCCGACATACCGGAGATTGAACTCATCATCTGCGGCCGCGACTTCTCTCGTGCCGAGGCGTTCTGCGCGCGTTACAGAGGGCAGGCCCGGGTTCGGCCGCTTGCGCTTGATCGCGTAGAAATTGTGGCCGGCCTGCGCGCGCAACGGCCCAATCTGGTCGTCGACGCGTCCGGGCCGTTCCAAGATTATGGGACCAATCGCTATCGTGTGATTTCGGCCTGCATCGACGCTGGCATCGACTATCTCGACTTTGCCGACGCCGCCGACTTTGTGTTCGGCGTGCCTCAGTTCGACGCGCAAGCAAAGGACGCAGGCATATTCATTCTATCGGGCATCAGCAGCTTTCCTGTGCTGACCGCCGCCGTCCTGCGCGAGATGGCGAAGACGATGGACATCGTCTCTGTGAAAGGCGGCATCGCCCCTTCGCCCTATGCCGGAATCGGCCTCAACGTCATGCGTGCGGTGGTGGGCTATGCCGGCGCCCCGGTGAAGCTGCGACGACATGGGGTGCAATCGCATGGCATCGGTCTGGCTGAAAGCATGCGCTTCACCATCGCGGTGCCGGGCCGGCTGCCGCTCCGGAACATCCGTTTCTCGCTGGTGGACGTGCCGGGCTTGCAGGTCATTCCGCCCGAGCATCCCTCAATGACCGATATCTGGATGGGAGCCGGGCCAGTCCCGGAAATCTTGCACCGGACACTCAACCTCCTGGCGAAGGCGCGCGCGAGGCTCAGGCTCTCGTCGCTGGAACCTTTCTCGCGTCTCTTCTACGCGGTGCTCAACCGAATGCGTTTTGGCGAGCATCGCGGCGGTATGATCGTCAGCGCGTACGGCACCACGGATGGGCAGGACGCCGAACGGAGCTGGCATCTTTTGGCCGAAGGGGATGACGGGCCATACATCCCATCGATGGCCATCGAAGCGATCATCCGTAAATTGCTGACGGGCACTCGTCCGGAGGCCGGAGCACGGTCCGGGGTCCGCGCCCTTGAGCTTGCCGACTATGAGGCGCTGTTCCAAAGCCGGAAGATATTCACCGGGTTTCGGGGACACGAGAATGTTGCGCCCCTGTACTGCGGGATTCTCGGATCCGCCTTCTCCTCACTTGCTCCGCGACTTCAGGATCTGCATGGCAGCACCGCCACCCGCCAATGGACGGGCTTCGCCGAGGTACGACGCGGTCGCCGCCCGGCGGCCGCGTTCGTGGCGGCGCTTGTCGGCTTCCCGAAAGCTGCGCCACGGGTGCCGGTCACGGTGACATTTTCGCCCGAGAACGGCTCTGAACACTGGATGCGTAGTTTCGACGGCAAGTGTTTTTCTTCGATTCAGTCGGCCGGCACTGGGAGGGACCAGCATCTTCTGATGGAACGGTTTGGGATCGCGTCCTTCGCGTTGGCTCTGGTGGTGGACGGCGATCGTCTGACCCTGATTCCGAGACGATGGTCGCTGCTGGGTATTCCAATGCCCGGCTTCCTCCTTCCCAAAGGCTCGAGCTTCGAAACGGAACGGGACGGGCAATTCTGCTTCGATGTGGAAATTTCGATGCCGCTGATCGGCCTGATCGTGGCGTATCGGGGGACGCTCAGCCCAACCTGAATAGGTTGAGCCAAAGACAGGTAACGGTAACGGTGTGCCACCCGCACCTGGGCAAAAAATCCTGGATTCGGTGTGGAGGACCAGCAGCCTGCCGCCGGCACCCCGCCGCGCTCGCATATCGAGGCGCTGCGTGACGCCGTCGATCTCGGCCGCAAACTGGAGCCAAGCCAGCCGGCACCGACGACTTCTGCCGGAAGATAGGGCACGCTCGTTTGGGCGAATCAGCGCGCAGTTCATGGCGATGACGTCGTCAAAACAACCGGTCGATGCCGGGGAAAGTCTCGGCGTCGATAGAACCCTCAAGCACCGATCAACGGTCGGTCAGGAAGACCGCCTCCTCGTCGTCGCGCTGCCTGCCCCCAAGTGCTGCCGCGGCGCTTGCGATGAAAGCGCCGACGACCAGGGACAGAGCGCCAAGCAGCGCGAAGGTGGCACCGGCTTTCCTGGCGGTATCGGCAGCCTGCTGGGCCTGGACCTTCGCCTCTTCGACCCTGGCAAGCACGGCATCGACACGGGCCCTGGCATCGGGTTCCGACAGCCCGGTGCGGGCGGCTACCAACTGCGACAGATAGGTCTTGTCGTCGGCTGACACTTCCCCTGCTGCGCTCGCGATCAAAATGCGCGAGGCCTGCGCCGTCGCCGCCGCATCGCTCTCCGGGTTGGCGGCAGCAAGCCTGGCCGCATCGGCCGGGCGGAACAACGCATCGACGAAGTACGACGTTGCGTTGTCGGTCGCGGCGCCTCCGGCGTTTGCGGTAGCACCTGCCGAAGCGCCCATTGCCGCGCCCGACGCGACTGTCGAAGCGGCGTGGACGCCGGTTCCGACAGCTGCGGAGAGCGCCGAGCCGAGCACACCGGCGACGAGCAACGTTGCAAGCGCCCAGGCGAGGAAGCCGTGTGCGGTATCGCGGAAAAAGACCTCATCGGTGTGGACGCCGACCCATTTGGTGCGTAGGCGCCCGGCAAGATAACCGCCTACGGCCGACGACAGCCACTGCACGATGATCAGCCACGCAGCCGTGGAGGCCGCGAAAGTTGTGACTGAGGTGCTCAAGCCGGACCACGGCGAAACCATCGTCAGCCCGAGCCCGGAGCCGAGCAGCATCAGGATCAATGTTAGCGTCGAGGCAGCAAAGGCGCCGGCCACGATTGGCCCCCAGCTGACAGCGGTAGAAGAGGATTCCGTCGGTGCGGAAACGTCGACAGCCGTTAGGGTGGACTGCATGTCAGCCCCCTAACGTGCGAAAAGCATGATGAGAATAATGATCGGAATCGGGACTCCGAGAAGCCAGAGCAAAATGCCACGTCCCATGAGTGCCTCCTGCGGCGATTGTGATCGATTACAATGCCTTGGATGCTCTTCCGTTCCGACCGGCCCTCATGATCCTTTTGTTGCGACGCAGCAGGGATCGTTGTTGGGCCTAGGCCTACCAATGCCTCAAGTGTCCGAAGCTGAGCAGCTGCTTGGGCTTTAAATGTCCAGGTTGGCGACCGACAGCGCGTTTTCCTGGATGAACTCGCGCCTGGGCTCGACCTCGTCGCCCATCAGCCGCGAAAACAGCGAGTCGGCGTCAGTTGCGTCATTGACCTTGACCTGCAAGAGCGAGCGCACATTCGGGTCGAGCGTGGTCTCCCAGAGCTGCTCGGCGTTCATTTCGCCGAGGCCCTTGTAGCGCTGCATGGTCAGGCCCTTGCGGCCGGTGGCAAACACGGCATTGAGCAGCGCCAGCGGTCCCGAGATGGTTTCGGACACATCCTTGCGGCGCAGCACCGGCGGCTCGCCATAGACTTCTGCTAGGCGCGGCGCATAGCGGTCGAGTTGGCGGGCGTCGGCCGAATTGATCAGCGCGAGATCGAGATGCGCGAACTCCTTGACGCTGCGCACCGTGCGCTCGAACACATAACCGCCGACCCCTTCGTTTGAGGTCGACATGCGGCCGGTCCAGCCGCGTTCGGTGTCCTCGGCGATGATGTCGAGGCGCCGGGCGACACGCTCGGCCATGGCGTTGGCCCGGCCGAGATCGACGAAGACGTCCGGATTGAGCGCGCCGGCGATCGCCGCCTGCTCGACCACGCCCCTGTTATAGCGGGTGTGCAATCCGTTGATGAGCTGACGCACCGCCAGCGCATCGTCGATGGCGCTGCGCAGGTCCTGCCCGGCCCGCACCTCGCCGGTGCTGAGCGCAAGCGACGCCTCTTCCAGCCCTGAGCCGATCAGGAATTCCTCGAAGGCGCTTTCGTCCTTGATGTACTGCGAGCTCTTGCCGCGGGTCACTTTGTAGAGCGGCGGCTGGGCGATGTAGAGATGCCCGCGCTCGATCAGCTCCGGCATCTGCCGGAAGAAGAAGGTCAGCAGCAAGGTGCGGATGTGGGCGCCGTCGACGTCGGCGTCGGTCATCAGGATGATCTTGTGATAGCGCAATTTGTCTGCGTTGAACTCGTCCTTGCCGATCGAGGTGCCGAGCGCGGTGATCAGCGTGCCGATCATGTCGGAGCCGAGCATACGGTCGAATCGGGCCCGCTCGACGTTGAGGATCTTGCCGCGCAGCGGAAGAATGGCCTGGTTCTGGCGCGAACGGCCGCCCTTGGCCGAGCCGCCGGCGCTGTCGCCCTCGACGATGAAGATTTCGGACTTCGCCGGGTCGCGTTCCTGGCAGTCGGCCAGCTTGCCGGGCAGCGAAGTGACGCCGAGCGAGCTCTTGCGGGTGATGTCGCGCGCCTTGCGCGCGGCTTCGCGCGCCGCTGCCGCCTGGATGACCTTCTCGATGACCACCTTGCCCTCGGTCGGGTGCTCTTCGAGCCAGGTGCCGAGCGCCTCGTTGACGAGCCCTTCCACCACCGGACGGACTTCGGACGAGACCAGCTTGTCCTTGGTCTGCGAGGAGAATTTCGGGTCGGGAACCTTGACCGACAGCACAGCCGTCAGTCCTTCGCGGCAATCGTCGCCGATCAGCGCCACCTTCTCCTTTTTGGTGAGGCCCGTGGATTCGCCATAGCCGGTAATCTGGCGCGTCAGCGCGCCGCGGAAACCGGCAAGATGCGTTCCGCCGTCGCGCTGCGGAATGTTGTTGGTGAAGGCCAGCACGTTCTCGTGGTAGCTGTCGTTCCACCACATGGCGACTTCGACGGTGATACCGTCGCGCTCGGCCTTGATAGCAATCGGCTTGTCGATCAGCGGCTTCTTGACGCGGTCGAGATATCTGACGAACTCCTCGAGCCCGCCATCATAATGCAGCTCATGGCGCACGACGTCGGCATGACGGGCATCGGTCAAAATGATGCGCACGCCGGAATTCAGGAAGGCGAGTTCGCGCAGCCGGTGCTCCAGCGTGCCGAAGTCGAACTCGACCATGGTGAAGGTCTCGGTCGACGGAAAGAAAGTGATCTCGCTGCCGCTGCGCCCCTCATAGGTGCCGGCAACCTTGCGCTGCTCATAGCTGCCGGTGACCCTCAGCGGTCCGTCGGCATTGCCATGCGAGAAGCTCATCTCGTAGATCTGGCCGTTGCGGCGGATTTTCAGCTTCAGCCAAGCCGACAGCGCGTTGACGACGGAGACGCCGACGCCGTGGAGGCCACCAGACACCTTGTAGGAGTTCTGGTCGAACTTGCCGCCGGCATGCAGCTGCGTCATGATCACTTCGGCCGCCGAAATGCCTTCGCCGGTGTGGATATCGGTCGGAATGCCGCGGCCGTTGTCGATGACCGTCACCGAACCGTCGGGATTGAGCGTCACCGTGACGAGGTCGGCATGGCCGGCCAGCGCCTCGTCGATAGCGTTGTCGACGACCTCATAGACCATGTGATGCAGGCCCGAGCCGTCGTCGGTATCGCCGATATACATGCCGGGCCGCTTGCGGACGGCGTCCAAGCCCTTCAAAACCTTGATGGAATCGGCGCCGTACTCGGCCTCAGCGCCGTTGGCGTTGTCGATCTGATCGCTCATGAAAACCTGTCTGATTGATGCCGCACATCCAGCGCAAAAAATCGGCTCCGAATCGCGCGTCCTTGATGGCCCAGATATAGGTGCAAAAGGCGGTTTTTCCAAGGTTTGCAAGCATTTCCGAATGGAAGAAGAGCACGCCTGGCGGGCCACGGCATCGGACCCAAAAGTGGAACCGGTTTTGGGAACAGAGCGGCCGCACAAAAGCGGGCCGACCTGTTCCCGACGATCATCTACTCTCCTGTGCCCCGGTGACATTTCCGGAGAGCGGGCGCTTCGCCCTTGCCGTTCAGCAACATGGACGCTTGGCTTGCCAGCCACTACATTGAGGTCACCAGCGGAGCACGCCATGGACAGTCAGCCCGCCCCCTTTGTCCCGCCGGCGCCGAAGCCGCGCACGTCGCCGCCTTCGACGCTGGAGATGATCCGCATCGTCTATCGCAATCCGCTCGAACTGTGGGGCGAGCCGACCTACAACCAGCCTTGGATTTCGGTGACCGGCATCGGCGGGCCGCTGGTCATCGCCAACGATCCCGGCCTCATTCGCCACGTGCTGGTCGACAATGCCAAAAACTACAAGATGGCGACGGTGCGCCAGATGATCCTGCGGCCGATCCTGCGCGACGGCCTGCTGACCGCCGAGGGTGAGGTCTGGCGGCGTTCACGCAAGGCGATGGCGCCGGTGTTTACGCCGCGCCACATCTTCGGTTTTGCCGAGCCGATGCTGAGGCGTACGCGGGAGTTCGTCACCCGCTACGAGGGCGGCGGCACGTCAGACATCGCCCACGACATGACGCTGCTTACCTTTGACATCCTGGCCGAGACGCTGTTTTCCGGTGAGATATCGGGTGAGCCGGGCAGCTTCGCCAAGGAGATCGACCGGCTGTTCGAAACCATGGGCCGCGTCGATCCGCTCGACCTGTTGCGGGCGCCAGACTGGCTGCCGCGCCTGACCCGCATCCGCGGCCGCAAAACCATGGCCTACTTCCGCAAGATCGTCACCGACACCGTCAAGATGCGCGAAGAGCGGGTCAAGCACGATCCGGACAAGGTGCCGCAGGATTTCCTCACGCTTTTGCTCAAGGCGGAGGGACCGGACGGGCTGACGCGCGCCGAGGTCGAGGACAACATCATCACCTTCATCGGCGCCGGTCACGAGACCACGGCGCGTGCGCTCGGCTGGACGCTCTATTGCCTGGCCGAAGCGCCTTGGGAGCGCGAAAAGGTCGAGCGCGAGATCGACGCCGTGCTGGCGCGCGAGCCCGACCCGACAAAGTGGCTCGACGCCATGCCGTTCACCCGCGCCGCCTTCGACGAGGCGCTCAGGCTCTATCCGCCGGCGCCGTCGATCAACCGCGAGCCGATCGAGCCCGAAACCTGGAACGGCCTCTACATACCGAGGCGTGCCGCGGTGCTGGTCATGCCCTGGGTCGTCCACCGCCATCGCAAGTTGTGGGACAGGCCCGACGCCTTCATGCCCGAACGTTTCCATCCGGGAAATCGCGAGAAGATCGACCGTTTTCAGTATTTGCCGTTCGGCGCCGGTCCTCGCGTCTGCATCGGCGCCAGCTTTGCCATGCAGGAGGCGATCATCGCTCTGGCGATCATGCTGTCGCGCTTCCGCTTTGATACCACTGCCGAAACCAAACCGTGGCCGGTGCAGAAACTGACGACGCAACCACAGGGCGGCTTGCCGATGCAGGTCACGCGCCGCCTTTGAGCCGCCTGATCGGCTATTCCGCTGTCTTGCGCTGGAACTGGCCGGCGGGCCGGTAGCGCCAGAGATAGCTTGGCAGGATGCTGCCGATCGACTGTGGCTGGATATCGAGACCGGCGAGCGTCCGGTTTTCCCTGATGGCCGCTTCCGAGACGATGTTGTCCCCGCGCAGCTGCAGGACCTGATCCTTGGTCAGCAGCGGATTGGGCAAAAGCCCGAGGATCGATGCCTGCATGTTCGCCACCCACCACGGCACCGACACCAGCAGCCGCTTGCGGTCGATCATGGCAAGCATTTCCTGCATGCATTGCTTGAAGGTGAGCACCTGAGGTCCGCCAAGCTCGTAGATCCGGCCACCCTGGACTTTGCCGTCGACCGAGCGCGCCACCGCTTCGGCGACATCGCCGACATAGACCGGCTGGAATTTGGTCCGCCCGCCGCCGATCAGAGGCAGGACCGGCGAATAGCGCGCCATGCTGGCGAAGCGGTTGAAGAAGCTGTCCTCGGGGCCGAAATTGATTGAGGGCCGCAAGATGACCGCATCCTCGATCGTCTCCAGGACCGCTTTTTCACCGAGCGCCTTGGTGCGCGCATACTCGGATTGCGCGTTCAGATCGGTGCCCAGCGCCGAGATATGGGTGAGTCCGGCGCCGACGGCGTGCGCCGCTTCGGCGACCGCGCGAGCGCCGAACTCGTGGACGGGCGTGAATTTCTGCCGGCCGCTCTCATGCAGGATGGCTACCAAATTGACGACATGGTCGGCGCCCTGCACGGCGCGGTCGATCGACCAGCGCACGCGAATATTGGCCTGCACCGGCTGGATCTGGCCGACATTGCCGAGCGGCTGCAGATGGCCGGCGAGATCGGGCCGGCGGCAGGCGACCCTGATGCGATAGCCACGCCGGGCCAGCGCCCGCACCACATGGCGGCCGACAAAGCCGGAGCCGCCGAACACGACGACGAGCTTTGGGGTCTGCAGGATTTCGGTCATGGCTGGCTCCGGCGCGCTTTCCAGATTTACTGGGCTTGGCTGAAGCCGTTCATAATCCGTTTCGCGCCGAAGGCAAAGGGCGATCCTTTGTCGCCGTTTGCCGCGGTGTCGGCTGGCTCAGAACGCCCTGCCGATGCGCGCGTCGACCGATTGGCTGTTGCCGCCGCGGATGACGAAGAAGAACAGTATCGCCGCCCACAGCAGCGATTTTTCGGCACCCGAAAAGCCCTCGCCCAGGGTGACCCAGTGGAACCAGACGGTGACCAGGAGCACGAACATTCCGGCGAAGGCGGCCGGGCGGGTCAAGAGACCGATGGCGATGAAAATGCCGCCGAAGAACTCGGTGCAGGCCAGCAGCACCGACCAGAACGCGCCAGGATAGAAGCCGAGGCCTTCGACCATCTCAGCGGCGCCGAGCGGGTCGGTGATCTTGCCAGAGCCATGGATGGTGAGGAAGATGCCGGCCACGGCGCGCAGGATGGTTTCAGAGGTGGTGTTCAGCGCAGCATAGAGGCTGCCAAGGGCCGGAACGACAAGATTGGTGCTGGGATTGTGGGTGCTTGCGGCCATTGGGGTTCCTCTTCTGCTGCTCCGCGCAAACAGCCGCCACCCCAGCCAAAGTCAAATGAACAAAAGTTGACCGGGAAATGCATGTTACGGGTCAGATGCTGAGAGCCCGGAAAAACCCAGCCGACGCGAGGGTTTCCGGCTGTTTCCGAAACGTGGTTCGACGAGGCAGCCTGGGCGTAACGGCAAGTACGCCCGCTGTCGCGCGATCAACTATCCGAAGGTGTGGCCGTCTTCAGGAAGAATACCGGGCGGCGAATTCGGAGATGCGCTGCACCACGGCTTTCGGAGCCGTTATGCCCCGTGCCGTTGCCTTCTCCGCCGCTTCGGCCCGGGCACGGCCGGGGACATGCACGCCGTAGCGGCGGCGCAACCGGTCGAGTTGATCTTTCATGCGCTTCTCGAAATTTGGATCGAGCAGCTTGGGCTCGACGGCCAGCACGAAGAGGCCGGTTCCGGGACTGTCCGGTCCGTCGGTGAACCATGGCGCATCGAGTGACCAGTTGGCGCCCGACAGGCCCGCCGCCAGCACTTCGACCATCAGCGCGATGTTGGCGCCACGCTGGCCGCCGAAGGCAACCATCGCGCCTTTCATGGCGGCGGCGGGATCGGTGGTCGGGTTGCCGCTCGCGTCCAGTGCCCAGCCTTCTGGAATTCTCTTGCCGTCGTCAGCCGCCTTGCGGATGTTGACAAAGGCGGTGGCGCTCGACGACTGGTCGATCACCAGCGGCGCACCGTCGGCGGCGGGCGCAGCGAAGGACATCGGGTTGGTGCAATAGACCGGCTTGACCGAGCCGGAGCCGGCAAGCACGGCCGGTCCATTGGTTGCGGCGAAGGACACCAGCCCCTGCGCGGCCAGCCGTCCTGTGAAATAGCCGAGCGCGCCGCATGTATAGGCGTTCTTCTGCGAAAAGATGGCAACGCCGAACAGGCGCGCCGCCTTGGCGAGATCGTCGATGGTGCGGTCGAAGCCGGTATGCGCCAGACCGCCGCGCGCGTCGGAGAGATAGATCGCCAAAGCCGGCCTGGTGATGACCGGCTCGGCCTTGCCATCGATGCGGCCGGCCTCCAGCGCTTCGAGATAGTCGATGAAATGCGATAGTCCGACCGTCGACAGACCTTCTGCCTCGGCCGCCACGACGGAGGCTGCAAGCGACTGCGCCGCTTCCTCATTGGCGCCGGCGCCGAGCGCCGCCATCCGGCACAGCCCTGTCGCCTGGTCGAGACTGAGTTGCATCTTAGCGATCCTAGGGAAGTAGGGGAGTAAGGGAATAGGGAATAGTGAGCAGTGAATGCGAATAGGATGGAAATGTGTATGTGAATAGTGGCTGACCCTACTCCCCTATCAGCCAATCTTGTTCGGGATCCGCGCCTCGATCTTGCCGAGGGCGAAGACCAGGATGCCGGTGATCGCCATATAGATCAACGCCAGGAGCAGCAAGGGTTCATAGGTGAGGAAAGTGCTCTGCCGCACCTTTGACGAGACGGCGAATATGTCGATCACGCTGATGGTCGCCACCAGCGGCGTCGATTTCAGTTGCAGCACGGTTTCGCCGGTCAGCGTCGGCAGCGCCCGGTAGAAGGCTTGTGGCAGCCAGATCCGCCGCAGGATCTTCCAGCGGCTCATGCCGAAGGCGCGCGCCGCTTCCAACTGTCCTTTCGGCACGCCGGCGAAGGCACCCCGCATGACTTCCCCCTCGTAACCGGCGAAGGACAAGGTCAGCGCCAGGACGCCATAGGGCCATGCTTGCCTGAGATACGGCCACATCCAGGACTCGCGTACCCATGGGTACTGTGGAAACAGCGAGCCGAGCCCATAGTAGAGCAGCCAGAGCTGCAGCAGCAGTGGCGTTCCCCTGATGACGGTGCAGAAGGCCTTTGCAGGCGCCGCGAGCCAGAACGGGCCGGCAGCCTGCGCCAATCCGAGCGGCACGGCGAGCAGGAAGCCCAGTGTGCAGGTGACGGCGAGGATCCAGAGCGTACGCCAGAGGCCGACAAGCGCCATTTCGTAATATTGCGGCAGCCAGTCCCAGCGCATGAAAAAAGCGGCCGCGAAAACCAGCGCCAGTCCAGTCACAATCAGCACGATACGGTGCGGCTGCAACCACAGCGACGCGCGGGCGGCTACGTTGACGATGGTCGTTTCGACAGCCATCAACGCGCCTCCTTGAGCGAGGGCATGCCGCGCCGAGCCCAGACCTCGATGCGGCCGATGACTAGATTGGAGACCAGCGTCAACAGAAGATAGATCACGCCCGCGGCGAGGAAGAAGGTAAGATAGGCCTTGGTTACACCCGCCGCTTGCCGCGTCGCCAATGTCAGTTCGAAGAAGCCGACGACCGCCAGCAGGGCGGTGTCCTTGGTGGCGATCAGCCAGAGATTGGCTAGGCCCGGTATGGCGAAAGGCAGCATCGCCGGCAGCGTGATGCGTCGCAGCAGCAGGCCGGGAGACATGCCATAGGCGCGCGCGGCTTCGATCTGTCCCTGCGGGATGGCAAGGATCGCGCCGCGCATCACCTCTGTCGAATAAGCGCCCTGGACGAAGCCGAGCACGGCAATGCCGGCCACCAGCCCGCTGATATCGATGCGCTGATATCCCATTGCCGTCAGCAACTGGTTGATCAAATCGGTGCCGGCATAATAGAGCAGCAGGATCAGCACTAGCTCCGGCACGGCGCGGACGATCGTCGTATAGACTGCCAGCAGATCGCGCACCACAGGCCCGCCATAGAGCTTGCCATACGCACCGCAAATGCCGATGGCGAGGCCGAGACCGAACGCACCGGCAGCGATCTCGACCGAGTGGAGCAGTCCGACCAGAAGCGTTCCGCCCCAGCCAGGTGGCGTCGGCGAAAGCAGTTCGATGATGCGGGCCACAGAGGCCGGAAGAAATGCGTCGATCAGCGTCGCCCCGAATTGCTGGCGCCAAAACCGTCGGCAATGCCGTCAGCGGAAAGCTTGCGTGGGTGGATTTCGACGAAGCCACACGGCGCGCTATCCGCGCCGCATGGTTATTCGCTCAGGGATGCCGTCAATTCGCCTGCGGATCGTCGCCGTAGATGTCGAAATCGAAATATTTCTTGCTGATTTCGTCATATTTGCCGTTGGCCCGGATAGCCTTGATGCCGGCATTGATCTTCTCCTTCAACTCGGTATCTTCCTTGCGGACACCAGCGCCGATGCCGGGCCCGAGAACGGCCAAATCCGGCGCGACCATGCCCTTCAGGTCGCAGCATTGCTTGCCCTGATCCGATTTCAGGAATGCGTCGAGCGCGATGGAATCAGCCTGCACCGCATCGAGGCGACCGGCGGCAAGATCCTGATTGGCTTCGTCCTGCGTCTGGTATTCCTTGATTTCCGCTGCTTCGGTGAAGTGCTTCTTGACGTAGTCGGCATGCACGGTCGAAACCTGGACGCCGATGATCTTGCCCTTGAGATCTTCCGGTGTAGCGCCGAACTTCTGGTCCTTTGGACCGATGATGGCGGTCGGGGTGTTGTAATATTTGTCGGAGAAATCGATCGTCTTCTTGCGTTCGTCGGTGATCGTCATCGAACTGGCGATGACGTCGATCTTCTTGGTCGTCAGCGCCGGGATGATACCGTCCCAGGCGACGGGGGTGATGACGCAATCGAGTTTCTGCTCGGCGCAGACGGCGTCGATGAATTCGATCTCCCAGCCAACCCATTTGCCGGAAGCATCCGGCGAGGTGAACGGCGGATAGGGTTCGGCAGCGACGCCGATCTTGACGGGCTCGGCCTTTGCCATGCCCATCGCGGCGACGCCGAGCAGAAGCGCTGCGGCAAATGTCTTCAGAACCGTCTTCATATCAATACTCCCAGTTTGTTGTTGTTCCCGTTTTCATCCGCCTCGGCTTAACCGATGTTGCGGATGAATTGCTTCAGCCTTTCGGATTTCGGCGCGCCAAAAATCTGCTCCGGCGGCCCTTCTTCCTCGACCAGTCCGTTGTAGAGATAGACGACATGTGTCGCGACCTCGCGAGCGAACTTCATCTCATGGGTGACCAGCACCATGGTGCGGCCTTCGCGTGCCAGGTCGCCGATCACCTTCAGCACCTCGCCGATCAGTTCCGGGTCGAGCGCCGAGGTCGGCTCGTCGAACAGCATGACGCGCGGATTGATGGCCAGCGCCCGGGCGATGGCCGCACGCTGCTGCTGGCCGCCTGACAGATAGGCCGGATAGACATCGCGCTTTTCGGCCAGGCCGACGCGGGCAAGCAGCTTTTCCGCATCGGGGATGGCCACATCGCGCTTGACGCCCAGAACATGCACCGGAACCTCGATGACGTTCTCGATCAGCGTCATGTGGCTCCACAGATTGAAATTCTGGAAGACCATGCCGAGCTTGGAGCGGATGCGCTCGATCTGCTTGCGGTCGGCGGGAACGGTGTGGCCGTGGCTGTCGGCCTTCATCCGGATCTCCTCGCCATTGACGCGAACGATGCCGCTGGTCGGGTTCTCCAGGCAATTGATGCAGCGCAGCAGGGTCGATTTGCCCGAGCCGCTGCCGCCGATGATGGCGATGACCTCACCGTCGCGCGCCGACAGCGAAACACCCTTCAGCACATGCAGTTCGCCGAATCTTTTATGCAGGTTCTCGACATGGATGGCTTCGGCAGCGTCGTTCTGCGCCGTGTGCTTCAGGGCGGGGGCCGTGCCTTGCGCTATCACCTTTGGGGTGCCTCACGAAGTGGCTGGACCCGTCGCTGCTGGAATTTTTTACCCATTACCATCACTGGACAGACTTCTCATTTTCAAGATGTACCGTTCCGCTTGCCTCCGTCAACCATGCTTTTTGGACCATTGATCACGGCTCGCTGAGTGGCTATTGGCTGGGATGGGCGTTTAAGGAGCACTTGTTGGCAAAAGAATACGGGTCGCAGTCCATGGCCGGGCCCCTGCAGCGCGTGCTGATGCGGTCCGCCGCAAGCGCTATGGCCCGCGCCAAAGCATCGGAATGGCACTATGGTGCGGGCTTCGATCCGCAAAAGGCCGCCGCCCAGCATGAGGCGCTGACGACGCTGGTTCTTGCGTCCGGCGCCGCGATCGAATGGCTGACCGACGCCGATGACGGGCTTGCCGATTCGGTCTTCACGCATGATCCATCGTTGATGACCGACCACGGCGCCATCATCCTCGCCATGGGCAAGGCGCTGCGCCGTGCCGAGCCCGGCCTGCACGAGGCGGCCTACAAACGCATGGGCGTACCAATCCTCGGCCGCATCGAGCCTCCCGGACAGGTCGAGGGCGGTGATTGCGTCTGGTTGGATTCAGGGACCCTGGCCGTCGGCCGCGGTGTGCGCACCAACCAGGACGGCATCCAGCAACTCGCCAACCTGCTCACCCCCAAGGGTATCCAGGTCTATGGCTACGACCTGCCGCTCTGGCATGGCGAGGACGCCTGCCTGCATCTGATGTCGGTGATCAGTCCGCTGGCCGACGATCTGGCGCTGGTCTATGCACCGCTTTTGCCGGCTGCCTTCTACCAGATGCTGCGGGCGCGAGGCATTCGCCTGGTCGAAGGCGACGCCGGGGAGTTCTTCGCCTCCAACGGCCTCAGCCTGAATGTGCTGCCGACCGCGCCGCGCGAGGTGATCGCCGTTGCCGGCTTCCCGAAGACGGCGGCGGCCATGGCGGCCGCCGGCTGCAGGGTTTCAACCTTCGAGGCGGACGCACTGTGCATCGCCTGCGAGGGCGGACCGACCTGCCTCACACGTCCGGTGCTCAGGCAATGACGACAGTCGGCGAAGCGCTCATCACTTTGCTCGAAGCCCATGATGTCGATACAGTCTTCGGCATTCCGGGTGTGCATACGGTCGAACTCTATCGCGGCTTGGCGCGCTCGAAGATTCGCCACGTCACCCCGCGTCATGAACAGGGCGCCGGGTTCATGGCCGACGGCTATGCGCGCGCCGGCGGCAGGCCCGGCATCGCCTTCGTCATCACCGGACCGGGGCTGACCAACACCATCACCGCCATGGGCCAGGCCCGTGCCGATTCGGTTCCGATGCTGGTGATCTCGGGCGTCAACGCCACGCCGACACTGGGCAAGGGCCTTGGCCATCTGCACGAACTGCCCGACCAGCGCGGCATGATGGAAAAGGTCGCGCTGTTTTCGCACCGTGTCACCGACGCCGACGAACTGCCGGGCGTTCTTGCCCGCGCCTTCGCCCTGTTCTCGTCGTCGCGTCCGGGCCCGGTGCATATCGAGATCCCGACCGATATCATGGTCAAGCCGGCCGGCGGCATTACCGCTTTGCTGACGAATGTCGCGCCGCCCGAGCCGAATCCGGCTGATATAGCAGAGGCGGCAAAACTTTGCGCGGCTGCCCGCCGCCCGCTGGTCCTTGCCGGCGGCGGCGCCAAGAGAGCCGAAGCGCCGTTACAGCGCCTTGCCGAAAGGCTGGGAGCGCCGGTTGTCCAGACGGCCAATGCCCGCGGCCTGCTGCACCGCCATCCGCTCGGCGTGCCGGCCAGCCCCAGTCTGAAGGCGGTGCGTGCATTGATGGCCGAGGCCGATCTGGTCATTGCCGCCGGCACCGAATTCGGCCCGACCGACTACGACGGATATGGCGACGGTGGTTTTGTCCTGCCGTCCAATCTGATCCGCATCGACATCGGCGCCGACCAGCTTGCCCGCCGGCCCGCCCGGATTTCGATCCATGCCGATTGCGGCGCAGCACTCGAGGCGCTGCTTGTCGAGATTGGTACGGACCAGCCGCCATCGGGCGACGGCCAGTCTCGCGCCGCTGCGACGAGGCAAGCAGCCTTTGCCGAAATGGCCCCGGCCCTCCAGGCGCAAACCCGCGCCGTCGAGATGATCCGCGATGCATTGCCGGGCTCGATCATCGTCGGCGATTCGACCCAGCCGGTCTATGCCGCCAACCTCTATTACGATCACGACCGTCCGGGCGGCTGGTTCAACGCCGCCACCGGCTTCGGCGCGCTGGGCTATGGTCCGCCGGCGGCGATCGGCGCAGCCCTTGCCGTGCCTGATGCGCCGGTCGTTTGTCTCACCGGCGACGGCGGTTTCCAGTTCACGCTGCCGGAACTGGGCGCCGCGCTCGACGCTGCGGCGCCGGTGATCTTCGTCGTCTGGAACAATCTCGGCTATCGCGAAATCGAAACCTCGATGCTCGATGTCGGCGTCGAGCCGGTCGGCGTCTCGCCGGCGCCGCCTGATTTCTGCAAGCTGGCTGAGGCCTACGGCATTGCCGCCGAGCGGCTCGCCGGCATCGGCCATCTGGCAGACGCACTCAAGCGCGCGCGGGCGACCGGACTGCCGTATCTCATCGAGATCACCATCGATTGAGTGCTGTGGCAGCGTCTGCCTGGGGATGCGATCCGCGTCGGATGGCCGACGTTCTGACGCGCACAAGCGGCGCTGCGTCATCAAGATTTCGGTTGAGTGATCGCGCGAAAGGCGCGACCTTCGGCGGCGGCGAGCAGCGGCATATGAGTGACAGGAGCGGTCGTAGATGACGGATACACTGGACGGCAGGCATGTTGTGGTGACCGGCGGCACCGGAGCGCTCGGTGGCGCGGTTGTCGGCAAACTGCTGGAGCAGGGCGCGATCTGCCATGTGCCGAACGCCCATGCCGCCGCGCCCGCGCATTTTCCCTTCCCGGCACATGAGCGTGTCAGGCTGGCGCACAATGTCGATCTCGCCGACCCCGCCAAGGTCGATGCGTTCTTCGCCAGCGTTACGGATTTGTGGGCATCCATCCATCTGGCCGGCGGCTTTACCGCCGCGCCGGTCGAGAAGATCGAGCCCGCGTCTTTTGCCGAAATGATGGACACCAACGCCCGCACCACCTTCCTGTGCTGCCGCGCGGCGATCCGCTCAATGCTGGAATCTTCCGTGTCGGGCCGCATCGTCAATATCACGGCGCGTGCCGGGCTCGACCTGCGGCGCGGTTCCGGCATGATCGCCTATGCCGCCAGCAAGGCAGCGGTCGCGGCAATGACGGTGGCGATGGCGGAAGAACTCAAGGGCAAGGGCATTCTGGTCAATGCGGTCGCGCCCTCGACCCTCGATACGCCGGCCAACCGGGCTGACATGCCGGCCGCCGATTTCGGCAAATGGGTCAGCCTCGAAGCGGCGGCGGAAGCGATCGCCTACCTCGCTTCGCCGGCCAATCTGGCGATGAGCGGCACACTGGTGCCGCTCTACGGCAGGGCCTGATCTATCTCTTTGTTTGAGCGCGGATTTCCCAAAATCGGTTTGCCACGTTTGGGGTTACGATGCTCTGACCATGGTCAAACAAAAACCCCGCCGGATCGCTCCGGCGGGGTTTTTTAACAGGCCGCGCGAGGCGCGGCGTTAGTGGACCTAGCTACCCTGCTTCTTCAGCGCGGCGCCCAGGATGTCGCCCAGCGAAGCGCCGGAGTCGGTCGAGCCGTACTGGGCGACCGCTTCCTTCTCTTCGGCGATTTCCAGCGCCTTGATCGAGACCTGCAGCTTGCGGGTCTTCTTGTCGAAGGCGATGACGCGGGCATCGACCTTCTGGCCGACCGTGAAGCGCTCGGGGCGCTGCTCGTCGCGGTCACGGCTGAGGTCGGAGCGCTTGATGAAGGTCTCGATGCCGCTGTCGACCAGCCGCACTTCCAGTCCGCCATCCTTGACGCCGGTGACCTCGCAGGTGACGACCGCGTTCTTGCGCAGTTCGCCCGAAGTCGCCGCCTCGCCGGCCGTATCCTTGGCCAGCTGCTTGATGCCGAGCGAGATGCGCTCCTTGTCGATGTCGACGTCGAGCACCTGCGCCTTGACGATGTCGCCGCGATTGTACTCCTCGATCACCTGCTCGCCCGGACGGGTCCAGTCGAGGTCGGAAAGATGGACCATGCCGTCGACATCGCCTTCGAGGCCGATGAACAGGCCGAACTCGGTCTTGTTCTTGACCTCGCCCTCGACCTGGCTGCCGACCGGATGGCTGCTGGCGAAAGCCTGCCACGGGTTCTCGAGCGTCTGCTTGAGGCCGAGCGAGATGCGGCGCTTGGCCGGATCGACCTCGAGCACCACCACGTCGACTTCCTGCGTCGTCGACAGGATCTTGCCGGGATGCACATTCTTCTTCGTCCACGACATTTCCGAAACGTGGATGAGACCCTCGATGCCCGGCTCCAGCTCGACGAACGCGCCGTAGTCGGTGATGTTGGTGACGGTGCCCTTGATCTTCTTGCCGATCGGGAATTTCGTTCCGATCTCGGACCACGGATCGCTCTCGAGCTGCTTCATGCCGAGCGAGATGCGGTGGGTTTCCTGGTTGATGCGGATGATCTGCACCTTGACCGTCTGGCCGATGTTGAGGATTTCGGTCGGATGGTTGACGCGGCGCCATGCCATATCGGTGACATGCAACAGGCCGTCGATGCCGCCGAGGTCGACGAACGCACCATAGTCGGTGATGTTCTTGACGACGCCTTCGACCACCTGGCCCTCTTCGAGGTTCTGCACGATTTCCGAACGCTGTTCGGCGCGGCTCTCCTCGAGCACGGTGCGGCGCGACACCACGATGTTGCCGCGGCGGCGATCCATCTTGAGGATCTCGAAAGGCTGCGGATTGTGCATCAGCGGCGAGACGTCGCGGATCGGACGGATGTCGACCTGGCTGCGCGGCAGGAAGGCCACGGCGCCGTCGAGATCGACGGTGAAGCCGCCCTTGACCTGGTTGAAGATGACGCCTTCGACGCGCTCGCCCTTGGTGAACTTCTCTTCGAGACGGACCCAGCTCTCTTCGCGGCGGGCCTTCTCACGCGAAAGCATCGCTTCGCCAAGCGCGTTCTCGATGCGCTCGACATAGACCTCGACCGTGTCGCCGACCTTAAGCGTCGTATCCTTGCCCTTGACGCCGAATTCCTTCAGCGGCACGCGACCCTCGACCTTGAGGCCGACGTCGATGATTGCCATGTCCTTTTCGATCGCAGTGATCGTGCCCTTGACGACTTGGCCTTCGCCGGAATGGCCGGCGGAAAAAGATTCTTCGAGCAGGCTCGCGAAATCATCGCGAGTGGGATTTGCAACTGACATAGTTTCTCCTGGAATGCCCCGCATCTCAAGCGGGGCGGGCGCCGTGGGTTAGCGTTGCGTTGGCCTGCCGGCGTTCCGGGCCTCAAAAAAGCCCTTGGCCGCCTAAGCGGCAATTCCGGCGCATGAAGAATGCTGGCAGGCTGGTTCGTGCCCGATATGGGTAATCTTTTCGCCGCCGGCAATCGGCAACGGCAGGAAACCCGGCTCAGGCTTTGTTTCTCTTGGCCAGAACGTCGTCGATGATCGCCTTGGCCGCCAGGAACGCGGCTTCTATAGCCATTTCCGACGTGTCGAGCAAGTGCGCGTCGGCGGCCGGCTTCAGCGGCGAGTCGGCGCGACCCATGTCGCGCTCGTCGCGGCGCAGGATATCGGCGAGGATATCGTCGCAATCGGCGGTGCCGCCGATGCTCTCGATCTCGGCCAGCCTGCGTTGTGCCCGCACCTCGGCGCTCGCCATCACATAGAGTTTTATGTCGGCGTCGGGACAGACCACGGTGCCGATGTCGCGGCCGTCGAGCACGGCGCCCGGCGGCGCCTTGGCGAATTCGCGCTGCTTTTCGACCAGTATGCGCCGCACCGAAGGGATGACAGCCACTTTCGAAGCCGCTTCGCCGACCGCATGCGCCGTCAGCACCGACCGGTCGAGCTTGGCCAGGTCGACCTGCCGGGCAGCGGTCTCGGCGGCCGAGACATTGTCGAGCGGCAGGCCGAGCCGAAGCAGCGCGTGCGCCACCGCGCGATATGTGAGGCCGGTGTCGAGCAGGTTCAGCCGGTAATGGTCGGCCAGTCGGCGCGCCAGGGTGCCTTTGCCCGCGCCTGCTGGGCCGTCGATGGCGATGGTGAAGGTTGGACTCATCTAGCTTGCCTAAACAGACGGAACGCCAGTACCGCCAAGGCGATCAAAACCGATAATGGCAACGCAATTAAAGGTATTACGCCGATTGTCATAAAGGCCATTGCACCAAACGCTTTGAAAAGCCCCGCAAGAAAGATCCAGTCGTTATTCCCAAGAAATGTGGCTGCATAAAATGACAGGTAGATGGTCGTGAATTGAAGGGCCAAAAGCCAGAAAAGAAAAGCGAAAATGCCAAATCGTTCTTTAAAAACGAGGCGTTCGATCAGATACGGGATCAGCGCAGCTCCCAGGCAAGCTGCTAGGATTGGCCAATCCTGCAACATCGGCTAATCGATCTCCGCCCCCAGCCCCCTCATAAGCCCCATGAACTCCGGAAAGCTGGTCGCGATCATCGCCTGGTCGTCGATGGTGACAGGCTTTTCCGTTGCCAGTCCCATGACGAGAAAGCTCATGGCAATGCGGTGGTCGAGATGGGTCTGGACGATGGTGCTCTTTCCGTTCGGATGTTGGCCAAGCCCCTTGCCGCCGGGTTTTCCACGCACGGCCAGTGTGGCTTCGCCCTCGGTACAGTCGACGCCATTGAGCTTCAGCCCTTCGGCGACCGCCGACAGCCGGTCCGATTCTTTCACCCGCAGCTCTTCCAGTCCCTGCATCAGCGTCTCGCCCTCGGCAAAGCTCGCCGCGACAGCAAGCACCGGATATTCATCGATCATCGTCGGCGCCCGTTCGGGCGGCACGGTGACGCCCTTCAGCTCGGAGTAGCGCACCCGCAGATCGGCGACATCCTCGCCGCCTTCATTGCGCGGCTCGAGAACGTCGATCCGGGCGCCCATTTCCTGTAGCGTCAACAAAAGACCGGTGCGGGTCGGGTTCATCAGCACGTTTTCGATTGTAATGTCCGAGCCCGGCACGATCAGCGCCGCCACCAGCGGGAATCCGGCCGATGACGGGTCGCCCGGCACAGCGATTGTCTGGCCGGTGAGCTTGCCCTGGCCCTCGATGAAGATGTGGCGCACGCCGCGCTCGTCGGTCTCGACCGACAGATTGGCGCCGAATCCCTGCAGCATCTTTTCGGTGTGGTCGCGCGTCATCACCGGCTCGATGACGGTGGTGATGCCGGGCGTGTTCAGCCCGGCGAGCAGCACCGCCGACTTCACCTGGGCCGAGGCCATCGGCACGCGGTAGGTGATCGGCGCGGCGTGTTTGGGGCCGCGCAGCGTGATCGGCATGCGGTCGCCGGGCGTCGCCTTCAGCACCTGCACGCCCATCTGACGCAGCGGCTCGAGGACGCGGCCCATCGGCCGGCCGGACAGCGAGGCGTCGCCGATGAAGGTCGTCTCCATGTCGTAGGTGCCGACCAGGCCCATGGTGAGGCGCGAGCCGGTACCGGCGTTGCCGAAATCGAGCGGGCCTTCCGGCTGCAGCAGCGCGCCGTTGCCGGTGCCGCGGATCACCCATTCAGCGCCGCGCTTCTCTATATGCGCGCCCATTGCCTTCATCGCGGCGCCCGTGCGCATCACGTCCTCGCCTTCCAGCAGGCCGGTGATGCGGGTTTCGCCGGAGGCGAGGCCGCCGAACATGAATGAGCGGTGCGAGATCGACTTGTCGCCGGGCACCCGTGCTGTGCCTGAAAGCGCTGGCGATTTGCGGGCGGTGGCCGGTTTCGGGGCGGCAGTATGCGACATCGGTTTTCCTTGGGCGAAAAACGCCGGTGGCCGGCCTTTTTCTTCTGGTTTGCGCGGTCTCGTATCACGGCGGGCGGAAATGGTCATCCCCTTGCAAGAGGTCGCTCAACGCGGGGATTTGTGACGCTGGCTTTAGGCTTTGACAGCGCCGTAAACTGTGGTTATGGGGACCAAACTTTCATCGACGAGGCTTGCTGTGGCAAAACCCGAACTTGGCACCAAACGCATCGACCCCGAGACGGGTCAAAAATTCTACGATCTGAACAAGGATCCGATCGTCTCGCCCTATACCGGCAAGAACTACCCCCGCTCTTATTTCGAGGAAGGCAAGATTGCCGCCCTTGAGGAGGAAGAGGAAGTTGCCGAGAAGGAAGTCGACGCCGAGGAGGAAGAGGGCGTCGAGGTCGTCTCGCTCGAAGAGGCGGACGAGGATACGAAGCCCGACGATCTTCCCGATCTCGGCGATGACGAGGACGATGTGGACCTCGGCGACGACGACGATACCTTCCTCGCCGACGAAGAGGAAGAGGACGACGATGTCGCCGACATGATCGGCGTCGGCGATGACGACGACGAAGTCTGATCCGGCCTCTCACACAGCGCCCGCCGACTTTCGCGGGTTCTTGATAAAAAGCGGCTGTTAAAGGCTTGATATTGACGGAAGGCGGGGTTAGAAGCCGCCTGCACTAACGGCGCGGTCTCAACCCGCGCCGGATCTCTTCGCCGGCAACGGCGCCGGTTGACTGCCGGAGTGGGGCCATAGCTCAGTTGGGAGAGCGCTTGAATGGCATTCAAGAGGTCGTCGGTTCGATTCCGATTGGCTCCACCAAAATTTCTATAATGATTTCAGTTGATTAGCATTCTCCCCCTCGGGGGCCTGTTGCCCTGAAATCGTTCGGGGCACCGCCGCGGCACCCCGAGGCGCTTTTTGGGGGTCGCAAAATTTGCCTAGTCTCCGTTTTCCGCCAGATTTGCCGAAAGGCGAGGGGATGGGAAATGTTCGGACTTTTTAGCGCAGGCCTAGGTCAGGTCCCTCGAAGTTAGATTGGCTTGAGGCACGATACGCTTGCATGTTCCGTATGCCGACGAGCGCAGGCCGTTGTGTCGCCGTAGCGTCAACCGGCTGAAGCCCGGCGGTGCTTCCTCAGCCGAGTGATTGCCGACCTGTCGACCGTAATCACGCCGCCGCAGTCAATCCGCACGGTGAGTTTGTCTGCTCCGCGATCGATGCGGGTGACGTCCCCAACAAGAACTACTCGGTCGCCGGCCCGGGCTTTGGGTGGCGGCTCTAGCGTGTAAGGATGGTCATAGGATGGAATGCTCACTCTGGCTCGGCCGCTAGGGAGAATGGTGATGACGGTACCTGCTAGCGCAACCTCATCGCCGACCTCAAATTCGCCAGGCATGTTAAGGTGCAGCATGGTCTTCCTCCCGATGCTTTCCTATTTGATGCTTTGCTAAATTAATGCCCGGCCACCGCGTTGGTTGCGTGCAATCCGCTTCGTACGGTTCCGCACATTTCCAAGCTGGATCGCGATGGCGACGGGACCCCGTGCGAAACGCTGTGTTAGCGGAGCCAGCAACCAGCGGGTCTTCCGATCAAACTTCGCGGAATAATGATGGACCTGAGACGCCGGCAAGAGTCGGACAGCGAGCCCCCTGGCCGACCAGACGTTGCGGGGCCGGCTCGCGTCCGCCGGTCTTCTGTCCAGCAATCTACTCACCATCTATTTTAGACACCCCTGAGAGCTTCCATAGGCGGTGCAGACGACGCTGGCCAGCTTCGACATTCGGGGCGAGGCAAAGTCTGGCCGACTGCTCGAATGAAATTCAGGCTGCGGCGTGCACTCCCCGAAAATGTCACCCGGCTCGACATCGCGATACGCTATCTCCCTGCCGTCCGCTGAAACCAGTGTCACGCGAGCCCGTCCTTCCAGCAGGAAGAAGACATCGCGACCAGTGTCGCCGTGGGAAATGATCAGCTCGTTGTGTCGATAGCTGCGCTCGTGCCACCGTTTGGTCAGCGCGGCGAGGTCGGCATCGCAAAGTCTTGAGATGAAGGCCGGAGAGCCTGTCACAACAGCCTCTTGAGCCTCTTGTTCAATCAGGTGTACTTCACCTTACGCCCTATCCAAGGAAATTTGATGGCCGCAGGCCCCGCTTTCCGGGATGCAAACTGGGAGCGGATTTCGCCAATGTTTTCCCCGGTGTGGGAATTCCCACAGCCGAGCTGGTCCGACTGGCATATCCTTGTTGCAACATCGAGGCCTGCGCAGAAGCCATAAGGTGTCTCGCGATGGGTCAATAAGTCTGGCACGGCAGTTGCATAGTCAGGTATGGGGGATTGGGGCGGAGGCCCGTCGCTTCGCAAATGTAGCGGCGGGTCTTCTGCATAGAGGTCGCGTCCCAGTCTACGCGCTGCCGTCCGTCTCGCTTTCCTCGTCTATCGCCCGGACCGGCAGTAAGCAGCTGTAGGTATCGGCGAAGTGAGATCGAGGAAGACATATAGGAGTGTCTACGAAGTGGTCCTCGATGCGCTGCGGCCAAGCGACCTATTAACCGGAAACCTGTTAACTAAATTGGCCTAAGCCATTGATCCTCAATAGGGACTTTTGAACTAACTTCCCCTCGCGAGCATGCGCGTACCGGTCCCGAAATTACCCTCCCCAATAGGGGTTAATGGCCTCGATTACCACGCTATAGCAACGGGCCGTTCTGATAGCGGTGCAGTTGCGAATTTTGAACAAACCCCTATGGGGAACATTCAGGTAAACGGTTACAAGGCTCCTAGGCGCCCGAACGGAAAAAGCCCGCCGCACCTTTTCGGCGCGAACAGGCTATGACGTAGGAACACGACCCCTGCAACGCGCGTCAGTCTTGCTTCCGCTTCCACAGATCCGAAGTCGATGCGTATGCGAACGATGCTGACCAAGCGATCAGGACGAGTCCGTTGAGACCCTCCAAGGCAGCAACGATTCGCATCGGCCCAGTGGCATAGACTTCGCCAAAGCCGATCGTCGTGTAACAGGTAACCGAGAAATAGAAGAAATCCGCTGCGCTTCCGGAAAACAAGCCTGCGAGACCTCCAAGGTCTGGATGGTGGTGCATCCAGGCGTAGGCGAGCGCGAAAAGACAGATCCCCACCACGTGAGCAATGATTGCTGCGACGACCAAGAGCAGCAGATCAACCCGCATCGGAAGTGAAAAACGACGCCTCATCGTTCCGGCGATATTTAGTACTTCATAGTGCATCAGAACCGTTACCAGTGCGAGACCTACAGATATGGCGAACGCGATGAGCAATTGCGGTACCTTCAAGTAGGACTCAGATCCTCAACCGCTTATCACCGCGCGAGCGGTTCGAACAGCGTCGACCTGACGCGACGCGATGCGACGCCGAACACGCGAATGGGGAGGACGAACGCGAGCACCCGGTGGTGCCATCTTCCCGGGTCCTTGGCAAAATCGTCGGAACCGAACCGCTCCCAAAGGCTTTCGTAATCAGGGGCAGCATCAAAGAGGAGACTGTTATGGATCGGCAAGAAAATAGCGTTTTGGAGGCGGGCTGGCTTTTGGCGGTCCCGCTTTCTATCGGATTTGCCGTTTTGATTGCAGGCTTAGTGCTGGGCTAGTGTGCTATGGGAACCGGAACTCGATCACTCGCCCCTCGGCCTTCCATGATTGCCGGGCGTCAACGGAACCAAAGTCGCGCAATAGCTGCGGGACAGGAGCAAGGCGGACGCCACCGTCGCGCTTTTCGCCAGCCGGCCGCTCGGGCTTCTGCCTCGCTGCAAAACCAGCGCTCCCCCTTGCCGGTCGAGGTTACGGTTCGGTCATGACGGGGCGAGGGAGAAATGCCGCTAGGTGTCAATCCTAATTGGAGGTTCACGCAAAGAAAAGCCCGCCACCGTGAGGCAGCGGGCTATGATAGTTTTTGTCCGGTTCAGTGATGGTCGCTCTTTCTACGGGGTTGCTTCGTGATCGGATGCGCTGCAAGAAACGCCTCGTCCGCCGCGATGAGCTTGGCGACTTCGTCCTCGCCGATCGGCAGACAGCGGTCCTTTGCGGCTTCTCGCTTCCACTGGACCGCCAGGAGATCGGGTGCTGGAACTCGGATTTGATCCGCCACAGCTTGCCGGCTCCTGTCGACGCTGAGCGTCCGTTTGTGAGAATAGACGCTAGATCGATCCTCGTCCTCTAGGACGTACATCGCGTGAATGCTTTTCGCGCACCAGTAATCCGTTTCCGCTCTTGTCAGGCTGGTGACAGCATCAGCCTTGCGCCAAGGGAGGCGGCGCGCCTGACGCATGAGCTGGTTGTGGTGCGTGTCGATGAGGACGGCATCGGGCAGCGGATCAAGGCACTGTTGCACAAATGCAGTCAGCGCCTTCGTCTTGATGCTGGCGCTCATGCTGATGCGTCCCCTGTGGAAGCCAACTGGAGAACCGACGCTGCCAACTGTTCAGCCCAACGCTCGCCGTCCAAGTAGAACTTGCTCGCAATCGACTTATTGAAGGTGGTGACCGCCTGCGCCTTGATCAGCATCCCCTCCATGGTCGTTCCGGGCTGCTCCATGATAGCGGTCACCAGATCTGAAAGTGACTTCTTCGCAGCCGCCGCCCTCGCCTTCGCCTGGTCCATCCGTGAAGTCTTGCGAAGGCGGGCGGTTTGAACCTGATAGAGCTTGCCAATCTTGAGCTCTCTCTTTGCTCTTGCGAGCCAGGCCGCTCGCCTAGCTCGCATAGCCTCACTCGCGTTGCTTCGCAGCGGGCGGTCCCAGGCCACTATGGCGGCGAGGTTTCGGATATCACGGACACAACGGACGTGCTCTTCTCCTGGGCGTTTAAGGAACCGCCCGGAGATATCACGCTCGCCATCTATGTAGTCCCCGCGCGGAGGTGATTTCGTCGGGCGCGAGCGGCCAGCGGTGTTTCCATTCCGCAGCGATCCACGCGATTTCCTCGAGCGCGGCAAGGTATTCGGCGGAAGCGGCCGGCAGCGGCTGAAGAAGGATTGACGCGCCGCCCGTGCCCGCCCGATCAGGACGCTTCCTGCACTTCCTCCACTTGTGGCGTCACGGGTGCAGGGTTAATGACGTAGGTGTTCGAGGTCAGGTCGCTAGTAGATCGGATGATGATGCCGTCGTCTCTTAATCGGACAAACGTTGCCCTTGCGATACGCATGGGCTTGCCTTTGGCATCTGCGGCTGTGACTTTGTTCGACCAGGGAACGTGAGTGATGGTATCAACGCGCTTGAGAAAGCGCTTTTCCGTCTCGGTCAACTCGATCACGCGCGTTCCTCCTATCGTTGGCAGCGTTTGGCTGGCCGGTAACGCCGATGATGCGACTCCGTTCCAAGGACCCAAAGGCAGACAGGCGCATGGTCGCTGCCTATGTCGAGAAACTCACTGGACGACCTTGAAGCTAAGGGCTTCCTGCCGAAAGGCGCAGCAGAATAGCTATGCTCGTCACCGTCAGCCGGGAGGAGTGTAGAGCGGCTCTCTGCATCGATGAACCAAGCACTGGCCATCGAGCGTCGGCACAAACCCTACCGCTGGGATTTCCGACCAGTCGCACGCATTGCTGTACCGGCGGACGTAGAGGGCATAGGTGTTCGGGCCGGTGGTCAGCACCGCCGAGCCTTGGCTCTGGATCAGCGCCTGCGTCTATTGGCAGGTCATGGCGCGGGTGTCCGGCCTGGCCTGGGCGAGGGTTGTGAAGGCAAGCCTGACCGCTGCAGCTATGCAATGGCGGCCTCCAAATCGGAATTCCGGACTGGAGCAAACCGCCCGCCGCGTGCGAGTGCCGGGGTGTCTGGCCGGTCGGAACTCGTTCTGATCGTGTTGCGCGAATGGCTGGAAGCGAACACCTATCTGCCGGTCCGGAGGATCGATGAGGAAAGCGAGACGGACGGCAGCGCTTAGGACTTTTCGCTACTACCGCCCGCGCCCAACTCTGGTAGTTGTTCGTGCGGCGGACCCCAAACGCCCGGCCGGCGCCTAAATCCCCAACGCTCCCGCCCAAATGGGCGCCGGCCACCCTCTGCCCCTTCGTTCGAAGGTTGGCTTTCAATCGCGATTGCGCGCCCGCTGCGGGCCTTCGTAGTCAGGAATGATTGTGAAGAAGGATGGCGTTGGACCGGCTGACGATCAGTCTTCGAAGCAACGGCGGAAAGCGCCACGACGGGTTTGAAATGGATGGACTGTTTAACGGTTCTCAGCAACCTTCCGCCTTCAGGGATCGCACCATTCGCACCACAATCGGATCGTACGGGATTTTTTCATCGCTGCTGTAATTTATGACAAAGAGCGCGGCACGGTCGTTGCAGACCGCAATGGCGCGGACATATCGGATCTGTTCGTTTTTGATACCCGAGTAGCTGGCCCATCTCGGCGTGACGCGCCTATAAGTCAGTTTCCAGCCCTCCTTTTCATCCTCGACCATGCGGTGCTCGATCTCGGCGCGAAAACTGTGCTCGCCGAGCCTTGCGCCCCACACGGTAAGAACGGCATCGTTTTCGCCCCGAAATTCCGCGCCCTGGTCCGAACGCTGTGTCAGGACAAAGCCAGGGGGAACATCGAATATGAAGCCAAACTGCCTGACGCCGAAAAGCTGCCACGCTTGCGCTTGGAGATGCGTGCAGCAAAATAAAATCGAAACGAGGCTCAACAGAAAACGTGCCATCGGCATCAAATTAGCGTCGCGTCATATACTGTCCAGACCGGACAAGATTGGCGACAGAGAAAAGTAGCAGAGATGCGCGCTGCGCTCAGTTGCGCGAAAATCGCTTGAGGCAGAGAACTAGCCTTGGGGAAAATTCTCAGTCGCCCCTTGCTGAGCCAATAGGAATATGGGTCCTGCCGCCTTATACTGGCATCCCGTAAGCTGTTGGATCGCATTGCCGCAGACGATACGTGAGCAAGTAATCAAACGCCTAAAATCCCGCACCGCCAAACCGCACAGCTATTCCACGCTCGACCTTTGCACATCGGCCGTCGATTCGATTGGACCAAGGACCGCGGCTGATTGGATGGCGCCAGGTGCAGCGTGCCTACTACGACTTCTTGCAGCGTGGGCGGGGATCGTAAGAAAATCCTACGCGCGCCGGCTGCGCTGCGTCCACCAATCGGCCGTTGGAATGTTCAACAGCTTGCATCATTGCCGGCCGCAAACTGACGGTACCGGAAGCGATTGCGGATGTGCTCGTTGAAAAAGCGGCCTTTCGCAAAGGCGGCTTTGAACGCGGCGAAGGTCGCCGGCGGCACTTCCTCAAACTCGTAACGCTTGTCGCTGGCGACGAACCACACCGAGAGGATTCTGCTGTCGGGATCGTAGGCCATTTTTCGTATCGAGGTCGATGGCATGATATGGCTCGATCAAAAGCCTTCAACGATCGCAGAGCCTATCACATTCCTTCGTGGTATTGCTCCTGAGCAGCGCGCGAAGATTTTCTCCGGGCCACCTAACCCAGGCGGTATCGCAAACGCGCCAGGCACGGTCTTCTGGGTCTCTAGGCGCTGTTGAATAGCCAATCGACCCTCATACATTGGCGATCAGACCTATCCGAGTTCAGCAGGAAGCGCCGCGATGCTGATGATCGCGAGTTTGGCCTTGGTGGATTGGCCTTTTGCAGCCAGAGCGGGAACGTTCTTGATGGCCCCACGTTTCGGCGCGGTCGTGATCTGGTGCAGGCGTTGATCACGAACCGTCAGTTCTTTGCCCGGGACGCCTGCGTTGTCGCTCGCGATATGATCGGCGCGACGCTTCTTGTGCACGGCGTGGGCGGGATCGTCGTCGAAACGGAAGCCTATCGCGCCGATGACCCAGCCTCACACAGTTTTTGTGGGCGGACTTCGCGAAACAGCGCAATGTTCGGCGCCCCAGGGAGCGCATACGTCTATCGCTCCTATGGTCTGCATTGGTGCCTGAATGCCGTCTGCCTTCCCGGTAGTGCTGTCCTTGTGCGCGCGATCGAACCGCAATCAAAGCTCGACCTGATGCGGGCCAATCGCGGCGTTGATGACCTTCGATTTCTTTGTTCGGGACCCGGTCGCCTTTGCCAGGCGCTTGCTGTCGATGCATCATATGACGGGCTGCCATTGGACGAGCTCCCGTTCCAGTTGAAGCTATCGACGGAAGGCAGAGCCAGCTCCATCTTGACGGGACGCCGGATCGGCATCTCCAAGGCTGTGGATGTCGAGTGGCGGTTCGGGCTGGCAGGCTCGTCGCATTTGAGCCGCAAGTTCTGAGTTGCCTCTGCACGACTAATTGCCTGGCGGCGAGTTCGGGTACCTGGCCATGTGCAGGGTCTCTACGCCATGCAAGTTTGGCCCGCGATTTCGCCCAGCTTCGACTGTCAGGAGGCGATGGCCTGATGCCAAGCAATGGTCGGTTGCATGCTGGAGGCGGCTGGACGCCGAGAGGCACAGCTCTCGATCGCCCACGCCAGAATCCCCGCCGGCCGGCCGCGTCATTGTTAAAAGGCAATCAGCCGACCACCGCGATTCGCTGAGATGGTGGAAGCTGGCTATTCTCGGTGGTCGCTCCAACAAGCCACTGAGGTCCTGGGCAGGGCAGTATCGCTATCACATCGACTCGTCGCATGGGGACGTCGCAGTATTTCTGCAGGCGGCGGATTTTTATTTGTGAGCGCAGGTCTGCCACCTGCATCCTTTGGCGTTATTACACGTTTGCCCCGCGGAGAGGATGCTCCGGACCGGCAGCCATGTCGAAGAAAACAGCCGAGGACACTTACGAAGGTCAAGTGCAACCTGAGCGGGGCGCTGAGGGCCGCGGACGCAATGCCGAATGGCCGTCACAGATTCCCAGCCGTGGCTGGAAGGACGTGCTGTGGCGGGTCTTTGCTGAAGTAAACGAGGACCGCGTTATGCTGATCGCGGCCGGAGCCGCATTCTATCTGCTCCTTGCCCTCTTTCCCGCGCTTGCCGCGTTCGTGTCCATCTACGGTTTTGTCGCCGATCCCCAGACCATCGCTGAGCACATTGCATTCCTTGGCGGCGTACTTCCTTCGGGCGGTCTGGACGTTATCAGATCACAGCTTAGGTCCTTGGCCGCCCAGGACACTGGCGCGCTCAGCTTCGGCTTCATCTTCGGCCTTGCCGTCGCACTGTGGAGCGCCAGCAACGGCATCAAGACGCTTTTCGAAGCCATGAACATCGCCTACGAGGAGAGGGAAAAGCGCGGCTTTATCCATCTGAATCTTCTGGCCTTGGGCTTCACACTTGGCGCCATCCTCATCGCTATCGGCTTTACCGTCTCGGTGGGGGTCGTGCCGGCCATGCTTGCGCTGCTGAACCTCGGCGGCTGGACCGAGGCCCTTGTGCGGATCTTTCGGTGGCCGATGATGCTGATCCTGGTCGGCCTCGGGATCACGCTGATCTACCGCTACGGCCCCAGCCGCGAAAGGGCAAAGTGGCAATGGGCGACATGGGGCGCCTTCCTCGCCGCGGTGGTCTGGATCGCAGTCTCGATAGGGTTCTCCTATTATCTTGAGAACTTCGCCGACTACAACGCGACGTATGGAGCCCTCGGGGCAGTCATCGGCTTGATGATGTGGACCTGGATCTCCGTGATAGTCCTGATTGTGGGGGCGGAGCTGAATGCCGAGATGGAGCATCAGACAGCCAAGGACACCACCACAGGTGCGCAGCAGCCGATGGGTGCGCGAGGTGCCACGGTCGCGGACACGCTGGGCGGATCGGCCGATGCTGCCAACCGGCAGTCGCGTTCGGTCAAGCGCAACACCTAATGCGCAGATCACGTGAGATCTCCGCAGAGCCGCCCCCGAAATCAGCGTCGGAGGTCTGGCTGGGGTGGAAAGCTGACTCAGCGCGGCGTGTCGGCGAAAGGCAGGGCAACCACCTGATGGTCGTCCTCGAAGACGATGTAGCCGGGCCGCTTCGTCCGTAGTTCATTGATCCTGATGCGGCCCGCCTCTTCAACGAGAGCGACAAGTGGGCGTAACCTCCGAACATGCCCGTCCGCGCTGGCCTTGACCCAAGAGATCGCCGTCTCTTGTTCACGGGAAGGTACGGGGATGATGTGATGCCGAAACCGCGTCGGTTCTGCCATGTTGGTCTCGAACCACGACAGTTGCTCCGCGAGCGCGAGTTCTTCAACGCACGACGCAGCAGCCGGGTTCTCTGCGAAGAGCATAGGCGACTTTGAACACGCCGCTATTGTGGCCGAAAGGCGGGTGCGTCGACTGCGTGACAAATCGAAGGAACGTGCCGCTCATCTCAATTCCACTTTCAATGGCGCTATGAACATCGCCTGCGTGCTCGCTACAGACGAGCATGAGTTCGAGAGCGGCGCCATCAAGGCCAACGCACCGGTCGCCGAAAGCCGCTACCGCAAGGGGACCGGTGAAGGTCGGGAGGCAGTCACTGCAGCAATTTTCTCGCTGAAGACCAGGGCGCGCTGTAAAGAGACCTCGCTTCACGAGGTGGAAGGAATACGGAACCCGTCAGCGATCTTTGTCCTCACCTATGACGATATGAAGTTCCTGTAGGGCGGCGTTGCCGACATTAGCAATCTGTGATTTCTACTGTCGTTTTGACTTCGAAGTTCGCCCGAAGCCCGAAATCAAAATCAACCGAACTCGAAATCACGACACTAGGGCGTTGTGTCGATTCAGCGCTGGTCCAGCTTCTTCGCAGCCTCCAGCTGCTTCGATTCGATTTCGTCCAGCACTGCTTCTGGCGCAATGTCCCTCTTAATCTCGCCGACTTCTATATCGCTTAAGGCTGGTTTTGCATTCAACCGATCCGCTATCGAATCGACAAGTTCAGTAAGTTTTGTGAGTTCGTGCTCCGTCAGCAGGCTCACCTGAAGGTCCAGATCCGCCCGTTTGTCTGCGGCAGTTGACATCCGGTTTTGGCTGATCAGTACAAAGGTCGAGAGAAATATGGCCTCGACGGAAGCTACCATGGCCAATATCACGAATGTCGGATCAAATGGCGGAGTGATCGGTATCCAGCCCAAGTTCGAGACGATCCAGCCGCCATACACGGCCAAGTGAAGATACACGAAACGCATACTGCCCGTAAAAGAAGTAATCGCCTCAGCGATTTTCTCTTCCAAAGTTGCATCGCTGGCTTCCTTCGCCCGGCGCTCCTCAATCGCTTGGATATTGCGTTTCAGTGCTTGGCTGAGTTCAGTCGGAGGCGGCGGAGGCAACGTTGGAGAATCCATGGAACACCCGTTGGATACCTATCGGTCCTGCCACTCTGGGCAACGTACAAAATCGTGGGTATTCGACTTTGTTCCCGACTGGAGCCGTCTAATCATTGGCTCTCCTCATTTACTCGGGCGATTTCGAGGGTCTTAGACGCTTGGCGGCGCCATTGCTGAGGAAGGCGGGGCGATCCGGCCGCTGAGGAACGGTCGAGGATTGAAGCTGGTGAATGCAATCGGCGCCGGCTTCGTGTCCTGGTGAAGCACCGTGCGAATTTCGTTCTCCGAACACGAAGGCGCTTCACCAGGACAAGAGAACCGGGTTAGAAACTGTTTTTCGTGCCGGTCACTTGGCTAGCACCACTTTGGCCAAATCTGATGCGATGACGGGGGACAACAAGTCCGCGCTTGCGAGGATCACAAACGCCCGCTCAGCGGCTGCCTCGTTTTCCGCAACTCCGAGGAAGGCTCGATCGACCATGAATGGCAACTGCAAGCGCTGCTACCGAACAATCAGTTCGGCACGCCCGCTTCGGAATTCGTGCTTGGCAAGGAACGACACGATCGCCGCGGCAATCTTTTTGCCGCCCTGTTCCGATGGCTCGATGGCGTTCACAAAGTCGGCGTCCTCGCCGCAGACAATGCGAAGGTCGATCAGTGGAACGCCGCGCACGGCGGCTGCTCGTGTGATGCAATCGTTGAGGATCGACAGGGCCGTTACCGCAATGCGTCTCTGGTCGGGGTCGGCATACCGGACGTCGTAGATCGAGCAAATCGCGGTCGGCAGCCCTACAGCCAGAACGGCATCCAGGATCGACATATACTCCAAGCAAAACTGCTCTCTAATTTCGGCGAGCCTCAGCAGAGTGTCGGCAACGGACCGCGACGGAGCGTTCAAAATGGAGGAGACGCCGAGCGCGTCGTTCCCTCCCACGCTTACCACCAGATGAGTGGCGTCAGCTGGCAGGCGGTTCAGTTGCCGGCCCACATCCGCCATGACGCTGCCGTCAACGGCAAGCAGCTTGGCCGACCAGCCGATCGGGAGCTGACGCAAAACGTGGGCCAATAGATCTGCTCCATCGGCGACATAGGCGCTGTTGTCGAACACCGAATCGCCTAGTAGCACAACCTTGTTCATCGTCCCCACGTCCTCGGCGGAAACAGTTTGCACCGTGGAAAATGCTTGTCCCGCGGCGGCGGCCAGCAACAGGCTCCTGCGCGATATCATTACCAGACCGGCATCTCCCACGACTGTCGCTCGTGCGCGAGCCTTCAGTGGCTGCTGTTCGAGTTCGCTCCGCTTTCCGTATTAATCGTCCGCCGTCCTCTCCTCTTCCCGCCGCTGATACGCAAGAGCCATAGCGGCCGCTATGGCTACTCCTGCGGCGCCCAGCAGGAGTTTGTCTCGAGTCTCCTGATCGCTTATGACAGCCGATGATGCCCGGCCGGCTGTGGCGGCTACTCGCTGGGCCGCCTCGCCGGAGGTCTGCCGCATATCGTCGATCATGTTCGGCGTCCCGGCGCTCCAATCCCGCACTCTCTCTTTGACGGCGCCGGCCAGCTCAGTTGTTTGCTCCTTCACTGCTTCCGCCGTCTCGGCGCCCAGTTCGCCGACCTTCTCCGCCAGCTCGCCGGCTTGCTCCTTCAAGCGCTCTGTGGCGTAGGAGAAATGATCAACTTGCTCGCCCATGTCTGGTATTGAAGGTGTCCGCAACAGGCTGAATAGTCCCGCTCCGATCAAAGCAGTTGCAATCGGCGGACGGTGCAGGAGACGCCAAGCGAGACCAGCCCCAATCACCAATGCGGCGCTCGGGTTGGCTGCCGCCTTTGCCTTGAGATCATCGACGATCCCCTGCGCCGTCGACTGCGCGGTCGATCTTGCTTTTTCGACCAGCGCGTCCTTTGCCTCGAGCGCCTCTTGCTTCAGCTCGTCGGTAAACTCGGACAATGTATTTGGCGATCGCAGCGTCGACAGATGTTCGGCGAGCCTAGCCCGGGCTGCCTCCACATCATGTTCGAGCTGGCGGAGACTTGCCTCACCCATTATGAGCCTCGCTTGCCGCTAGACCGTCCGGATTTGCTCGGCCGAGAGGCATCCGATTGTGGCGATTGGTCCGATTTGGCCGATTTATCTTGCGAGCGGCCCATGCCGCCCGATTGGGGCATGCCGCGCTGAGCCGATTGAGCGCGCGATCCACCCGAACTCGCGGATGGCGCCTGCGCGGACTCGGTTGGCTGCTCGCCCGACAAGGCGCTGCCGAACGCACCAGCCACGTCGCTCGCAACCTCCTTGAGGCCATCGGCATTAAGGCCGCGCTCCTCGGCTGCCCTCCTGAGACGTTTGCCCGCCTCCTCTGTCGATTCCTTTAGCCGTTCGCCAGCCTTTTCTGCGGTGTCCGTCAGCTGCTCTGCGGCTGGGCCAAGGGTCCGGTTCTCAATGTCGGTGGTCCGGAAGGCAGCTGCAACAGCCGCCCCGGCTGCAAAACCGAGCAGCGCCAGCGTCAGTGGCTGCTCTTGCGCCACACGGTTCATCGTATCCTGGACCGTGGATTGGGCCTGCCGGGCGAATTGTTCCGATGTCTGGGAGACGTTGCGCCGCGCCTCGTCCGCATATGTCGATGCCGAGGATGCGTAGGAACTTGCGGTTGCCGCCACCTTCTCGCCGATCTCGGAAACATATTCACGTGCTGCCTCTACCGCCGCTGGGGCGCCGCCTTCTCTGGTTTCCGCCTCGTGTCCATCGGGGCGCGTGCTCGAAGACCTTGACCGAGCCTTTCGGTGGCCATTGTTTCCGCGGGATTCCTCAGCATGCCCGAAGCTACTGATGGCCGATGACCCGCCGCGGCGCATCAACAATGCGCAGCCGGCCGCAACGAGGAGAAGACCTTCCGGGTTGTTTTTGGCGGCGCCGATGAGCCATTCCGCCGTTCCGAGATTGGCCGTACGTGATTCGCGGCTCATGACAGATGCTCCTTGGTTGTCGAGATGTCCTGCTTGATCTGATGGATGGAACGGGTCGGCGTTATCTCCTTGTGTGCGTCCATGCGGCCCTTGTAATAGGCGAGCGCTCCAGCCCCGGCCGTGATGGCGGCAACAATCAGGCAGGACCAGTGCACTGCGATCCCAACGCTCGCTATCCCGAAGACAAGCGCCTGCACTGCCAAAAATGCCGCGATCAGCCCCAGCACGCCAGCAGTGGACATCCAAATACCCGCCCGAAATTTGGCAAAGAGATTTTCAGACAACTCCGCGCGCGCCAGTCGCAGTTCCTTCTGAACAAGATCGGCAAGGTCGGCAACGACGTCGGACAGTGCGCGAGGAAGCGTGGAATTCTTGAGCTGCTCATGTGCCATGGAATTCGTTCGCTCCTTGCCGGTTACGTTCGTGCATAGGCTCGTTGGAAAGCGGCGACGCCGGAGGTGCGCTCTTCAGCGTTCGAAATGTCAAAAAGCCCGCAAGGGCGGCAAGTCCGAACACCAATGCCGGCTGACGCCTTGTCAAATCGGAGGCGGCGCGGACCAGCTGATCGACCGACTGGTCCCGCAGATCGTCTGCGTACCCGTCCATTCGGTTGGCGAACGTACGGACCACACCGGCGACTAGCGGTGCGCTTTCGTCGAGGTCCTCGGCAGCGCGTTTTGTCGAGCTTGCGAGCTGACCCATCACCTCGGCACCGCTGCCGACCTTACGATCCAGCATTTCCTTTACTTGGCTGGCAACTGTTGACGCACCATCCGCGGCCGACTGCTTGACCGTATCGGCTGCCTCTTGAGCCAAATCGGATGCCTTGGAGAACGCGCCGCTCACTGTTGCCCCAACGTCCTTCTTTGCACTGTCATCTGGTGTCTTGGGCGCGGAATCCCGTTCCATGTTTTGGTTGTTCATAATTTCCTCCATTGACTGACAAAACTGCGGGAAAACCCGTTGGTTCCTTGGAACAGCTCAAACAATGTAGATAGCGGTCTGGCCGCCTGGCAGCCCCTGTAAGGCGGCCAACTTTTTGCCGGCGCGAATCTCTCTCCACCCTCGCCCGTGGACAGATGGTCGTGCAGGCAGCGTGCTTCAAATTAAGGGGTGCCTGGACGTGCTGAAGGGGAGTAAAGCCGTCGCCTCAGGGCCGGAGGGCGTTCATCTCCGAAACCGGCGTAAGCATTGACAAACCCGCGGTCGCGGCGATGCCGTGGGCCGAACGGTTCTCCACTTCGTGCCGTGGTACATAAGCTCTTGCACAGGCGTTCAATGGCCACGAAATGCGCGGCGCTATGGCCCTACCTCGCCTTTTCGCATCTCCTGCGCGACTAATCCGCCGGCAGCCAAACCCAGAGCGAGCGCTACATACGCAGCCGCGATGGAGCGCTTAGAAAGCACTGTCTCCCAGCCCGGGGTCAGCCGCTTCGGCACAACGAGATAATCCACAGCCGCAGCGATCGCCGCTACCGCGGAGGCATCGCGAAGCATCAGTAGCGGCGACCGCGGAGGATTTCTGGCGAGCCAAGCCTCGAAAGGAGCGGCCCAGAATATTGCCGAAGCATGATGGGTGCCGAAGCCGACCGCCGTGTGCGCGAGGTCGGCCTTCCTAACCGCACCAGCCTTGTCGCCGTGGAGCCAGTGGCTGGTGGCGTTGGTCGGCTGCAGCGCCGACTTTCCTTCGGTTTTGGCCAGAAGGGCGAGGAACGCCGCCGTCACAACACTTGCGACCGTGCCGGTCACGCCTGTCGAAAGTCCAGTCTTCAGCAAGCCGTTCACATTAACCTCCGTAACTCTCCCTCTTTTTAACCGCCGAACCGAAGCTCAGTTCCCGACACCTCCATTAACGGCAAGGAGCTGTATCCCAACTGAAGTGTCGATCCGCCGACGGCGCGTTCTTTTCGCATCTGTCAGGTATTGCGACCGCCCGGGTATACGGTGGTAGAAATCATTTTCTGCGCCGCCGCCCCGGAAGAGGTTTTCATTGAAATTCCGCCAAGTTTTACACTGCCATCGCACATTCATCGATGGACTGCGGCAGTTGCGGCCTTGCTGCGGGTGTTTTCGCCTCTTGCGGCTTCACCGTTTGTGCCGCCTGGAAAGCCGGCGGTGATTTAGGCGAACCTGCCGCCCCGCAGGCTCAAGAGCAGCAAGGGCCATTGATCGCCCGATATCGGCCAGCGGCGATGACGCGTCGGCTATGGCGAGCGGCAATGTCAATGCGCCCCGCGTCCAAGCCACCTGTGCCGCAAGAATCCCCTGCGCAAGGGCCGAAACTTTTTCGCTCACCGCCTTGACGGTTTCCGGCCGACCTGAAACCAGCGAACCGGTTGCCTCGGCAACCAGGATCGGCAACCGCAACCCCACAACCCAGGGCGCGAGCATCAGGTTCTGGGCAAGAGCAATCTCAGCGCGGACGCGCCTTCCTCGGTGACTGGCCAACACTCGTTACTCCTTCTGTTTGGATTTTGCGGGTCCAGATAGGTGGCCGGCAATGACCATCAACAACATGCGCCTGTTCAGGGTTCCATAGCCCCAATCCTTCCGTCTCGGCCCGTTCTCGTCAACGAGCTTGTCCATGCCCCCGATTAACCGCAGTCGAAAGCAGATGGTCGCTCGTCTCAAGGGCATACGATCCCGTTCTCGACATAATGACATGACAAGCTTCAGCAAATTGATTGTTACGGCAGGCCTCGCATCGCGGCTTTGTTCCAAAAATAAAAGCCCGCCGCACCTTTCGGCACGGCGGGCTGTCCTCCCAGTCGCTCACGTCATTCGATGATCTTAATGATTTTGCGTGTGCCCGGGTCAACGACAACGGTCCGGTTGTCGACGACAACGGTGCGGTATTCGGTGTTGGGGACTTCATGAAGCTCGACCGTCTCGGGCAGGGTTGAGCCGATGTTGAGCTCCACTCCAGGGATTTTGACCGATGCGAGCGGCTGCTTTTTCACGTATTCCCTGATGACCGTCTCCTGTTCAGGCTCGATGACTACGTCCTGAGCGGCAGCGGCACCGATGCCTGCCAGCAGCAAAAATCCCGCGGCTGCAGTGGAAAGATGCATTCTCATAACTGTCTCCTTCGTGAGGGCTGATGCGCTGAACGGGATCGCCTTAGCGCCAGGTATCCAACCTCAGGCAGCTGCATTTGTTCCCCTTGAGGGACTTTGGTCTGACGCGCGACAGGACCTAGTCTCGCCTGTTTTGGCGTAATAGGCCGGACATAGCGCCACCCGGAACCGCCGCTGCGCATAGTCGTTGATCCCTGCAAGTTCACGGGAAGGAGCCCATGGAAAATAGTGTCCACCAAGCCCGCTGGTTACTCGCTCCGGTCTTCGCAGTTTCGATCACATTCCTGGCGATTGGAATAATCGTTAGCTAAAGGCCAACCAATTTGACATCTGCGCAGCTACGTCCCTTCCTGCGCCGATAAAGGACCACCCGCCATTCCTCGATTTGGCGGGTGGTCCGTGCGGCTGAGCAAAGTCCACCCGGCGAAGGCCTCTCAGTGGTTCAAAGTCAGAGGGGCGGAGACACCTCACAGCAGGTCTTCGGCAACCCCGTCGAATTTCCTAAGGCCTATGCTTGGAGGCTGTCGCTTAAGAAGCCCCTGTTCACTTGCGGCCGCCTTGAAGGCCTCGAACGCGGCTTGTTGGGTGCAGTGTCCGGCTAGGCAATCCTCGATCATTCGAATTGCTTCAAGTCGGGATGGCTTGCCCATGAATGGCCATGGTTGCTGAAGCGCCGTCTCAGCATCAGGGATCGACGCAACCAGCATCGATCTGTCATTCAGGTAAATTGTAATCGGAATAAACGCCGGCATCTGTGTCGCTCTCCAGAATTGAAGTGGCTAAACGCGAAGACATGGCGGTGGTTGCATGAATGTTCGTCGGGGCAGTGGTGCTCTTGATTCGCCGGGTCCAGGCCGCGTTGCTCGGCGCCAGGGGCTGGACGTCCGAAGAGCCCTGATAGTTTCGGTTCCTGAACGGAAAAGCCCGCGCCTCACGAGGGAGGGCGCGGGCTGATCGGAGCATCACCCGACCGGCAGCAGATCTTGAGAGGGACCAAGACCATGCTGCACGCCCCGAACTTCCGGCTTGAATCTATGTTCCAGCGAAGGGTCGAAAAAAAGCGGCGAAAGCAGGACCTTGGTTCCGTCTACCGACCCAACGGCAGTTTCGACGCTGAGACAAGTTCGTCCTCGTCAGTGATACCGGCCGTATAATTTGCAAGGACCCGGGACGCGAGAGCCTCACGTAGATGTTCGGAGTCGCCCCTCCCTCTTGAGCCGGTCAAACACACGGCCCAGCGTAGCCACTTCGGATGCACTGAAGACGCCAGCTTCTTTAGCTTTTCGATAAATCGGCATACCACCTCTCGGGCTAAAACATTCTGCGCAACTAAATACGATTCGGACATCTCGGACAACCAAAAAGCCCAGGCGCCTTTCGGCACGGCGGGCGAGACGCCTTAGTCGTTCACCGAGCGGCGATTATAATCTGAACAGACCCGCCTACCGCTTTGCAGCTAGCGACTTTGCTTCCCGGAGCAGAGATGCCCAATGGAACCCGAGGAAGGAGATAAGCTCTCGGGCCTGTTCTTCGGTGATGCCGGTCTCTTTGACCAAGCGTCGAACGACGATTTCAGGGTTGTTCGGCGCTCTATCCTGTTCGTCAGCCATAGGAGAAACTCCTTACGCTGTAACTTCGCTATCTGGCGCTTGTTCCCAAGCGCGTGACTAACAAAAGCACCGAGTTAGCCGTAGAGGAATGGAAAACCGGGTAACGCCTTGTTGGAGCCATCCCGTTCTTCGGCCGCGGCCTTACGGCACGTCAATGAAAAGCCCGCGCCTCTGGCCGAGAGCGCGGGCCCGATCGGTGTGGGGCCGATCTGCAGCGGGCAGCGAAGAGCACGCCAACTGGTCACAGACAATTATTAGAATTCTCTAAAGTTCTACCCTGCTAAGGACCGTTTACAATCATAGGTGGGACGATTCCCAAACCGGCGGAAAGTTTTCTCTTGGGAAAATCAAGTCTGATTTAGGCCTGCCTATCACTGGCAGGCCTGACAACTCGCGCGGATCCCTGAAAAATTCGCCGTATTCGGCTAGTCTGAGACTGAAAACGCCGGCAACCACCGGGGTTTTCAGCACACTAACTGCTAATAATACCAGTCCCAGACCCAAACACGCCTGCGAAAACACCGTCTGCGCAGACGGCCATATCGCCAGGCACGACGACAGGCCCTTCTCCAAGCCCGCCGCCGGCGCCGCCGCCTGCGGTGCCAGCTCCGATGTCGGACCGGCTCCGCCTGAGTATCCTCATCTTCGAACGGCTCTGTCTCCAGCGCGTCGAGTTCATCGAGGATGCCACTTCTGGCGCTCGGTACGCCGGCCACCGCGTTGATTGGCCGAACTGCGCTCGCAAGGGCTGCTGCCCCAGCAACGCCAAACACTCCTGTCAAAAATAATCGCCGATCCATGGAAACCTCCAATTTCAAGCCAGCGAGACAAGGTCGCAATTGGGAAATAGCGCGGTGGATACAAAAGCAAAGTCAGATGCGTTTAGAGAGGCTTAACGGTCGGTTCCGCGAACATGTTACGGTCCCCGAAGCGATGACTTCGTCAATTCTCGCCATGCCGCATTGCACAATCACGCTGCGTGCGCAAAATGCGGCATGATCCGGAAATCCCTCACCGTCCTGGTGATCGACGAAAACCACATCCGCGCCGCCATCATCGAGGCGGGATTGCGGGAGGCCGGGCATGAGCAGGTCACGGTCGTTCACGATGTTGCGGGAATAGCGCGGCGCATTGCCGAGATCGAACCGGACGTAATCGTCATCGATCTCGAAAATCCCAACCGCGATATGCTTGAAAACATGTTCCAGCTTTCGCGCGTGGTGAAGCGGCCGATCGCCATGTTCGTGGACCGGTCGGATCAGGCTTCGATCGAAGCTGCGGTGGAAGCGGGGGTCTCCGCCTATGTCGTCGACGGGCTGCGCCAGGAGCGCGTCAAGCCGATCCTCGACATGGCGATCAGCCGCTTCAACGCGTTCTCGCGGATGGCGCGCGAACTTGAGGAAGCCCGCAGTGAATTGGAGGACCGCAAGGTCATCGACCGCGCCAAGGGCATCCTGATGCGATCACGCGGCCTGTCGGAGGACGCGGCCTATACGCTTCTGCGCAAGACCGCCATGAACCAGAACCGCAAGATCAGCGAAATCGCGCAGAGCCTGGTGACGGCGGCAGGCCTTCTGGATCCCGGAGAGAGTTGAGCATGGCGGCCGAACACCAGATCAATGCCGGTTTCATGCCGCTCTTCGACAGCGCGGTCCTTGTCGCAGCGAGGGAGATCGGCTTTGCCGCGCGCGAAGGCGTCGACCTGACGCTTAGTCGCGAAACGTCCTGGGCCAACATCCGCGACCGCATCGCGATCGGACATTTCGACCTGGCGCATATGCTGGGGCCGATGCCGATCGCCTGCAATCTGGGGCTCACCCCGCTCGCCTCCGACACGATCGTGCCGTTCTCGCTGGGGCTGGGCGGCAACTGCGTAACGGTTTCGAACACGCTCTGGGCAGGCATGGCCGCGCACGGCGCCTTGCCCGATCTCAATCCGGCGCGGGCCGGCAAGGCCTTGGGAGCGCTGATCCGTGAACGGGCAAATGCCGGTCGCGATCCCCTGCGCTTTGCGGTCGTGCATCCGCACTCCGGACACAATTACGAACTGCGCTACTGGCTCGCCGCCTGCGGCATCGACCCGTCGCGCGAAATAGAAATCGTCATCGTGCCGCCGCCCTTCATGGCCGACGCACTCGCCGCCGGCAGGATCGACGGCTACTGCGCCGGCGAACCCTGGAACAGCGCCTCGGTCGTCGCCGGCACCGGCCATATCGCCACGGTCAAGGCCACCATCTGGAAGACCAGCCCCGAGAAAGTCGTCGGCGTGCGCAAGGCCTGGGCCGAAAAACACCCGGAAGCGCTTTCGGCGCTGCTGCGCGCGCTCCATCACGCCGCGCGCTGGTGCCAGGATCCGGCAAACCGCGGCGAACTGGCCGCCCTGATGGCGCAGCCTTCCTTCCTCGGCCTTTCGCCGGCGCTGCAGATGCCGATCCTGAGCGGACATCTTGCGCTGGGCGGCGGCGCGGAACTGGCCGTCGAGGACTTCTTTCTGGCTTTCGGCAAGGCGGCAAATTTTCCGTGGAAAAGCCACGCGCTGTGGTTCTACACGCAGATGGTCCGTTGGGGGCAGGTCAAGCACAGCGCTGCCCACATGGCGCTCGCGCGGGACACCTACCGGCCCGACCTCTATCGCGCAGCGCTGAAGCCGCTCGGCGTCGCACTTCCCGGCGCCAATTCTAAGGTGGAGGGCGCGCTGGCGTCTGCCACACCTGTCGGCTCCGCCGGCGCCAGTCTGGTGCTCGGCCCCGATGGTTTCTTCGATGGCCAGATATTCGATCCCGACGAGGTCGACGCCTACATTGCCGGGCAGAAATTGGCGCGCGCCGAAGCCTGATCATTTTCGCGCCATTCTTGTGCATTGCACAAAAATTATGCGTGCAACGGCGCTAATGAACAATCTTTGGCTTGCTCGCCCAACGGGCCAGCGCGCCGATGATTGTGGCATGCCGTTGATCTCATTGATGTTTGTCATCCACTCCGAACCTGGCACGGTTCCTGCATTGCAATAAGCAGACTCTTTTCGGGTCACGGAACGGGCGTCCAATGGCGGGCGCTACAGGCAAAGCTGCCGCTCAGGTCAACACGCGATCCCGGATGGACGGACGCGCGCGGCCTGGCCGGCGGCTTTTTTTGTTTGACCGAGCACGGCAATCGACGGCGCTGATCCCAAGCAGTGCCCAACGGGAGACGACGATGACGAAACGCATCAAGACTGAAGCCCCTCTCGAGGGCATGACCCGCCGCAATTTTCTGATGGCAAGTGCTGCGACCGCGGCAACCCTGGCAGCGGCACGCGCGCTGCTGCCGTCTGGCGCCTACGCGGCGACCGCGGCACCGGAAGTCACCGGCGCCAAGCTCGGCTTCATCGCGCTGACCGACGCGGCGCCGCTGATGATCGCCAAGGAGAAGGGCCTGTTCGAGAAATTCGGCATGCCCGATGTCGAGGTGCTCAAGCAGGCCTCCTGGGGCGCGACGCGCGACAATCTGATGCTCGGCGGCGAAGCCAACGGCATCGACGGCGCCCATATCCTGACGCCGATGCCTTACCTGATGCATACCGGCAAGGTGACGCAGAACAACCAGCCGATGCCGATGGCGATCGTCGCGCGGCTGAATTACGACTGCCAGGCGATTTCCGTCGCGCAGGAATATGCCGGCACCGGCGTCGGCCTCGACGCCTCCAAACTGAAGGACGCCTTCGCGGCCAAGAAGGCCGAAGGCAAGGAGGTAAAGGCCGCCATGACCTTCCCGGGCGGCACTCATGATCTCTGGTTGCGCTATTGGCTGGCCGCTGGCGGCATCGATCCCGACAAGGATGTCTCGACCATCGTCGTGCCGCCACCGCAGATGGTCGCCAACATGAAGGTCGGCAACATGGACGTGTTCTGCGTCGGCGAGCCATGGAACGAGCAACTCGTCCATCAGGGCGTCGGCTTTACCGCCACCACCACGGGCGAGTTGTGGAAAGGCCATCCGGAAAAGGCGCTCGGCCTGCGCGCCGCCTTCATCGACAAGAACCCGAACGCCACCAAGGCGATCCTGATGGCCGTCATGGAAGCCCAGCAATGGTGCGAAGCCATGGAAAACAAGGACGAGATGGCGGCCATCATCGGCAAGCGGCAATGGATGAACGTGCCGACAGCCGACATCATCGGCCGCCTCAAGGGCGACATCAATTACGGCAATGACCGCGTCGCCACCGGCACCGACCTCTACATGAAGTTCTGGAAGGGCGGCGTGTCCTATCCGTTCAAGAGCCACGACAGCTGGTTCCTCGCCGAAAACATCCGCTGGGGCAAATTCGCGGCGACCACCGACATCAAGGCGCTGGTCGATCAAGTCAACCGCGAAGATCTGTGGCGCGAGGCGGCCAAGGATCTTGGCGTTGCTGCGGCCGATATCCCGGCGTCTCCATCGCGCGGCGTCGAGACCTTCTTTGACGGCAAGATTTTCGATCCGGCCAACCCGTCCGCCTATCTCGACAGCCTCAAGATCAAGGCCTCGGCCTGACGTCGACGGCAAGCGCCGCCGCTGCGCCGCTTGCCAGTGCTCAAGGAGCTTTTTGCGAAATGTCTATTCAAGCCATCGAGGACACCAAGGTGAAGGCGTTCCCCGCGCCTGCCAAGCCTGCAGAGGTCATCACTTTCACCGCCAAGGTGAGGCGCCGCTTCGATCCCGCCGCGATCGCCGGCAAGCTGGCGAGCACGCTGGTGCCGCCGGCCGTAGTCATCATCGTCATGCTCGTCGTCTGGCAGGTCGCCTGCTCGTCGCCCAATGCCAGCTTGCCGCCACCTAGCCAGGTATGGAACGAGGCCTACGATCTGATCGCCCATCCGTTCTTCGACTATGGTCCGCAGGATATCGGACTGGCCTGGCGGGTGCTGATCTCGCTGCAGCGGGTCGCCATCGGCTTCGGCCTGGCTGCCATCGTCGGCGTCGCGCTCGGTGCGCTGGTCGGCCAGTCGATCTGGGCGATGCGCGGCCTCGATCCTGTGTTCCAGATTCTGCGCACCGTGCCGCCGCTCGCCTGGCTGCCGCTGTCGCTGGCTGCCTTCCGCGATTCCAGCCCGTCGGCGATCTTCGTCATCTTCATCACCTCGATCTGGCCGGTGATCATCAACACTGCCGTCGGCGTCCGCAACATTCCAGAGGATTATCGAAACGTCTCCCGCATCCTCAGGCTCAACCAGCTCGAATTCTTCGTAAAGATCATGGTGCCGGCCGCGGCACCTTACATCTTCACCGGCCTGCGCATCGGCATCGGCCTGTCCTGGCTCGCCATCGTCGCCGCCGAAATGCTGACAGGCGGCGTCGGCATCGGCTTCTTCATCTGGGACGCCTGGAACTCGTCGCGGCTGCCCGACATCATCGTCGCGCTCGCCTATATCGGCGTCACCGGCTTCTGCCTCGACCGCTTGGTCGCGGCGGTCGGCGCCTTCGTCACCCGCGGCACAACGGCAAAGTGAGGAGAGGGGCGATGACGGCCTACCTGAAACTCGACCATATCGACAAATCCTTTGCCCGCGGCGGCCAGGTCAGCGAGGTGCTGAAAGACATCCGGCTGACCATCGACAAAGGCGAATTCGTCTCCATCATCGGCCATTCCGGCTGCGGCAAGTCGACCTTGCTCAACCTGATCGCCGGGCTGACCAGAGTCTCCGCCGGCGCGGTTCTGCTCGAGGACAAGGAGGTCGACAGCCCCGGACCCGAGCGCGCCGTGGTATTCCAGAACCACAGCCTTTTGCCGTGGCTCACCGTCTACGAGAACATCAATCTGGCGGTGTCGAAGGTGTTCGGTTCGACCAGGACCAAGGCCGAGCGGCATGACTGGATCATGCGCAATCTCGACCTGGTGCAGATGGCGCATGCCAGGGACAAGCGGCCCGCCGAGATATCGGGCGGCATGAAGCAGCGCGTCGGCATCGCCCGCGCGCTGGCCATGGAGCCGAAGATCCTGCTGCTCGACGAGCCCTTCGGTGCGCTGGACGCTCTGACGCGCGCCCATCTGCAGGATGCGGTGATGGATATCCATTCGAGGCTTGGCTCGACGACGATCATGATCACGCACGATGTCGACGAGGCGGTGCTGTTGTCCGATCGCATCGTCATGATGACCAACGGTCCAGCGGCGACTATCGGCGAGGTGCTTGCGGTGCCGCTGGCCCGGCCGCGCCGGCGCATCGAGCTTTCCTCCGACCGGACCTTCCTGCGCTGCCGCGAGGCGGTGCTGAAGTTCCTTTACGAACGCCACCGCTTCGTGGAAGCCGCGGAGTAAGGCCATGACCGAAAAACGCGTCATCATCTACAATTGGCAATCTGCATCGGCAATGGGCAATCTACCGCATTGCACAAATATTATGCTGCTGTGCAAGGCATTCTGACTAATCTTTGATCCGCTGCCGGGCTTGGTCAAAAATCGCGCGGCTGCGGTTCACATTGATTTAATTCGATAATCTGGAGCGCTGTCGAATTGGCACGCTTCCTGCTTTTCAGATTGTAGGTCCGAAAGGGCCAAGTGACACGGCGTCCAATGGCGGGCGCCACAGGCAAAGCTGCCGCTCAGGTCAATACGCGATCCCGGATGGACGGACGCGCAAAGACCTGACCGGCGGCTTTTTTGTTTTTACGCGATCGACGGCGCTGGTCCCAAGCGGCGCCCAACCGGAGACGACGATGACGAAACGGATCGGAACTGGCGCGTCCCTCGCGGACTTCACGCGCCGCGATTTTCTGGCCAGCAGCGCGCTGACGGCGGCACTGTTCACCGCCGCGCTCCTGCTGTTTCCCGTCGGCGCCAAGACGGAAAGCAAGGACCTGACCGTGGCGAGCCCGGTCTCGTTGCACGCACCGATGCCGCGCCGCTGATCATTCACCCACAAACATCCGCGGTCCCTCCCACGCCGCAAACCGGAGCCAGACGTTGACCGCAAATCTCCCAGCCGCGCCCAGCCAGGACAATGCTCCCCGCCAGGCGCTTGTGATGTCCACCATCGCCTTCACCGTCTGCTTCGCGGTGTGGACGATATTTTCAATCATCGGCGTGCGCATAAAGCAGGACCTTGGGCTGAACGAGACGGAGTTCGGCCTGCTGGTCGGCACGCCGATCCTTACCGGTTCGCTCGTGCGCATGGTGCTCGGTGTCTGGACCGACCGTTTTGGCGGACGGCTGGTATACACCGCGACCATGCTTGCGGCGGCGGTCGCGACCTTCCTGCTCGCTTTTGCGCAAACCTACGGACAGATGCTGGTCGCCGCGTTAGGCGTTGGGCTCGCCGGTGGTTCCTTCGCCGTCGGTGTCGCCTATGTCTCGCGCTTCTTCCCGGCCGGCAAGCAGGGCACGGCGCTTGGCATTTTCGGTGTCGGCAATGTCGGCGCCGCGGTCACCAAGTTCCTGGCACCATTCGTGCTTCTCTCCTGGGGCTGGCAGTCGGTCGCGCTGATCTGGGCGGCAGCACTCGTGGTCATGGCCGCCGTCTTCTGGTTCACCACCGACGACGATCCGGTCATCCGCGAGCGCCGCGCCGGCAAGGCAGCACCCGCGAGAAGCTTCTTGCAGGAATTCGCGCCGCTCAAGAACCTGCAGGTCTGGCGCTTCGCCTTTTATTATTTCTTCGCCTTCGGTGCATTCGTGGCGCTGTCGCTGTGGTTGCCGCGCTACCTGATCGGCGTCTACGGATTCGGCATCGCGACCGCCGGCATGATCGGCGCGGCCTATTCGATCCCTGCAAGTATCTTCCGCGCCTATGGCGGCGTGCTTTCCGACCGGATCGGCGCCCGCACCGTGCTCTACTGGACCTTCGCGGTCAGTGCCGTCGCGACTCTCGTTCTGTCTCTCCCCTCGGCAGACTACGTCGTGCACGGCATCAGCGGGCCGATCGCCTTCCATTTCGAGATCGGCCCGCTCGCCTTCATAGCCGTTGCCTGCGTGCTCGGCTTCTTCATGAGCCTTGGCAAGGCCGCCGTCTACAAGCACATCCCGGCTTACTACCCGCAGAGTGTCGGCGCGGTCGGCGGCGTCGTCGGCATGATTGGCGGGCTCGGCGGCTTCATCCTGCCAATCGCCTTCGGCGCACTCAACGACCTCACCGGCGTCTGGTCGAGCTGCTTCATGCTGCTCTTCGTCATCGTCGCCACCTGCTTTGCCTGGATGCACTTCAGCATCCGGCGGATGGAGCGCGCGGCCGCCGCCGAAGCTTCAGGCCTTTCCTATGCGGCTGAGTGAGACCGGAGTGATCAGGACATGACCGAAAAACTCGTCATCATCGGCAACGGCATGGCCCCCGGGCGCATGCTGGAGCACCTGCTGGAAAAGGCGCCGGACCTCTACCAGGTCACCATCTTCAATGCCGAGCCGCGCGTGAATTACGACCGCATCATGCTGTCGCCGGTTCTGTCAGGCGAAAAGGATTATGAGGAGATCATCATTCATGGCGATGGCTGGTACATCAAGCACGGGATCACCCTCTACAAAGGCCACAAGATCGTCGCCATCGACCGGCAGGCAAAGACCGTCACCTCCGACCACGGCGTCACCGAGCCCTACGACAAGCTCGTCATCGCCACCGGCTCGGTGCCGTTCATCATCCCGGTGCCCGGCCACGATCTGCCGGGCGTGCTGACCTATCGCGATCTCGACGACGTTCGGGCGATGATGCTGGCCGCGCAGTCACGGGCCAAGGCCGTAGTCATCGGCGGCGGCCTGCTAGGGCTGGAGGCGGCTGCGGGCCTGAACGCGCAAGGCATGGACGTCACCGTGCTGCATGTCATGCCGACGCTGATGGAACGACAGCTCGATCCGGCCGCCGGCTATCTCCTGCAGCGGGCCGTCGAGCAGCGCGGCATCAAGGTCATCACCAAGGCCAACACCCAGGCGATCACAGGCAAGGGTAAGGTCGAGCAGGTGGAACTCGCCGACGGAACCATCATCCCGGCGACGCTGGTGGTGATGGCGGTCGGCATCAGGCCGAACGCCGCTCTCGCCAAAGAGGCCGGTATTGCCGTCAATCGCGGCATCGTCGTCGATGCCGGCATGCGCAGCAACGACCCCGACATCTTCGCGCTCGGCGAATGCGCCGAGGTCAACGGCATGGTCTACGGCCTGGTCGCACCGCTCTATGAGATGGCGCGTGTCGCCGCCAGCCAGTTGGCCGGCGACGAGGCCGCCGCCTTCGTCCATTCGGACACGCCGACCAAGCTCAAGGTTACCGGCATCGAGCTGTTCTCGCTTGGCGACTTTGCCGAGGGCGAGGACCGCCAGGAGATCGTGCTGCGCGATGCCGCGGCCGGCGTCTACAAGCGCCTGGTGCTCAGGGATGACCGCATCATCGGCACGGTGCTTTACGGCGAGACGGCGGACGGCGCCTGGTTCAACGACCTCAAGAAGAAGCAGACCGACATATCGGAAATGCGCGACACGCTTATCTTCGGCCAGTCATATCAGGGAGGCGCCTCCCTGGACCCTATTGCGGCCGTTGCAGCCTTGCCGGATGATGCGGAAATCTGCGGCTGCAACGGCGTTTGCAAGGGAAAGATCACTGGCGCGATCACGGCCAAAAGCCTGACCTCGCTCGACGACGTGCGCGCTCACACCAAGGCGTCCGCCTCCTGCGGCTCCTGCACCGGGCTGGTCGAGAAGCTGATGGTACTTACCATCGGCGACAAATATAATCCGGCGGCGGTGCAGCCGATGTGCGGCTGCACCACGCTCGGCCATGATGAGGTCCGCCGGCTGATCAAGGCCAAGGGCCTGAAGACCATTCCCGCCGTCATGCAGGAACTGGAATGGACCACCTCCTGCGGCTGCGCCAAATGCCGGCCGGCGCTCAATTACTATCTCGTCTGCGACTGGCCGGACGAGTATGCAGACGACTACCAGTCGCGCTTCATCAACGAACGCGTACACGCCAACATCCAGAAGGACGGCACCTATTCGGTGGTGCCGCGCATGTGGGGCGGCGTCACCAATGCCGCCGAACTGCGCGCCATTGCCGACGTCGTCGACAAATTCGAAATTCCAATGGTCAAGGTCACCGGTGGCCAGCGCATCGACATGCTCGGCATCCGCAAGGAGGATCTGCCGGCGGTGTGGGCCGATCTCGGCCAGGCAGGCTTCGTCTCCGGCCACGCCTATGCCAAGGGACTGCGCACCGTAAAGACCTGCGTCGGTTCGGACTGGTGCCGCTTCGGCACGCAGGATTCGACGGGGTTCGGCGTCCGCATCGAGAAATTCATGTGGGGCTCGTGGACGCCGGCCAAGGTCAAGATGGCGGTGTCGGGCTGCCCGCGGAACTGCGCCGAGGCAACCTGCAAGGATGTCGGCGTGATCTGCGTCGATTCAGGCTACGAGATCCATTTCGCCGGGGCAGCCGGCCTCGACATCAAGGGCACCGAGGTACTCGGCCTGGTCAAGACCGAGGACGAGGCACTGGAGCATATCGTGGCGTTGACGCAGATGTATCGCGAGCAGGGCCGCTATCTCGAGCGCATATACAAATGGGCCAAGCGCATCGGCATCGCCGAGATCAAGCGCCAGATCATGGACGATGGCGAGAAGCGCAAGGCTTATTTCGACCGCTTCGTCTTTTCGCAGAAATTCGCCCAGGTCGACCCGTGGTCGGAACGCGTTTCCGGCAAGGACAAGCACGAATTCCGGCCGATGGCTTCGGTCGGCTTCGCGCAGGCGGCGGAGTGATGATGATGAATTGGATTGCTGTCGGCACGCTCTCAGACATTCCGCGCCGCGGCGCGCGCTGCGTCGCCACGCCTCAAGGCAAGATTGCTGTCTTCCGCACCGCTGACGATCAGGTCTTCGCCATCGAGGACCATTGCCCGCACAAGGGCGGGCCGCTCTCGCAGGGGATCGTCCATGGCGCGGCAGTGACCTGTCCTCTGCACAATTGGGTGATCTCGCTGGAAACCGGCAAGGCGCTTGGCGCTGACGAAGGTGCGGTGCGCACCATTCCGGTGCGGATCGAGGGCGAGCGCCTGTTCATTGCGCTGGAAGCGCTGGCCAGTCGCGCGGCTTGAGCATGAAGATCGACGAAGCGCGCGAGGTGAGGACCACCTGCCCCTACTGCGGGGTGGGCTGCGGCGTGCTGGCGAAGGTCGCCGCGAACGGAGAGGTAACCGTTCGCGGCGACCTTGACCATCCGGCGAATTTCGGCCGGCTCTGTTCCAAGGGCTCGGCGCTGGCCGAGACGATCGACCTAGACGGACGGCTGCTCTATCCGGAGATCCACGGTCGCCGCACCGACTGGGACGAAGCGCTCGACCTCGTCGCCTCGACTTTTTCGCGGACCATCGCCGAGCACGGTCGCGACGCGGTCGCCTTCTACGTCTCCGGTCAGTTGCTGACCGAGGATTATTATGTCGCCAACAAGCTGATGAAAGGCTTCATCGGCTCGGCCAATATCGACACCAATTCGCGCCTGTGCATGGCCTCGTCGGTTGCCGGCCACCGCCGCGCCTTCGGCTCTGACACGGTGCCGGGCAGCTACGAGGATCTGGAACTCGCCGATCTGATCGTGCTGGTCGGCTCCAATCTCGCCTGGTGCCATCCGGTGCTCTACCAGCGCATTGCCGCTGCCCGGGAAAAACGGCCCGACATGAAGGTGGTACTGGTCGACCCGCGCCGCACGATGACATCAGACATTGCCGACATGCATCTGGCGATCGCGCCCGATGGCGACGTCGCGCTGTTCACAGGGCTGCTCGCCTATCTCGGCCAGCACAACGCGCTGGACCGCACCTATATCACGGCGCACACAACCGGCTTCGGGCAAGCCCTTTTTGCCGCTTCCGCGCTCGACCTTGCCGGCATCGCCGCTGCCACGGACCTCGGCGAGGACGAGCTTGTCCGCTTCTACAGCCTGTTCGCCGCGACGGCGAATACCGTGACCGTCTACAGCCAGGGCGTTAACCAGTCGTCCTCGGGCACCGACAAGGTCAACGCCATCATCAACTGTCATCTCGCTACCGGCCGCATCGGCAAGCCCGGCGCCGGACCGTTTTCGGTGACCGGCCAGCCCAACGCCATGGGCGGTCGGGAGGTCGGCGGCCTGGCCAACATGCTGGCCGCCCATATGGAGATCGAAAACCCCGAGCACCGCGACCGCGTGCAGCGGTTCTGGAGTGCGCCGGCCGTCGCCGAAAAGCCCGGTCTGAAGGCGGTCGAGATGTTTCAGGCGGTAGCCGATGGGCGCATCAAGGCGCTGTGGATCATGGCTACCAACCCGGTCGACTCGATGCCGGACGCCGATGCCGTCGAGGCGGCGATCAAGGCCTGCCCGTTTGTCGTGGTGTCGGACGTGTTGGCCAAGACCGACACGGTCCGCCACGCCCACGTCCGGCTGCCCGCCGCCGCATGGGGCGAGAAGGACGGCTCGGTCACCAATTCGGAGCGCCGCATCTCGCGCCAGCGCGCCTTTTTGGCCACGCCCGGAGAGGCAAGGGCCGACTGGTGGATCGTCGCCGAAGTCGCCAAGCGGATGGGTTTTGACGAAGCGTTTTCGCATCCGTCGCCAGCCGATATCTTCGCCGAGCACGCCGCGCTGTCGGCGTTCGAGAATGACGGCGCCCGCGATTTCGACATCGGTGCGTATGCCGGGGTCGATGCAGAGACCTATGAGGAGTTGGCGCCATTCCAATGGCCGGCGCCGAGCCAAGGCACCCCCCTGGGGGGGGGGGGGGGGGGGGCGGGGGGGGGGGGGGGGGGGGGGGGGGGGGGGGGTGGGGGGGGAGGAGAGCGGGGGGGGGGCGGGGCCCGCGGGGCAGCACCCCGCCCGCCGCGGGGCGGCGG